>JASLFJ010000130.1 GCA_030150665.1 Enterococcaceae bacterium | reverse complement strand
GACTGTTTGGTGCGTTTCTCTGGTGTTTGATAGTGATCATCAGATGATTCAGAAATTAATGATAATTGCTCTTTAAATTCTTCTTTACTGGGTCTCTTTGAAATACTAGAAGACTCCATTTTTTTTAATGATGTTTGAGATGAAGACTCTGAGGTTTCAACTGTAGGAATTAATGTATCTTCTTTAAATAGTTGATCAATTCCTGTTTTAATCAAATCAAACAGTTCTTTTTCTTTACTAAACTTTACTTCCTGTTTTGTTGGATGAACATTTACATCTAATAAGATAGGATCCATTTTAATCGATAATACAACAATAGGAAAACGCCCAACCATTAATCGCTTACCATAACCTTCTAAAATCGCACGATTTAAGCGATAATTTTTCACATAACGTCCATTAACAAATAAGCTTATATAATTATTTTTCGCACGAGTTTCTTCAGGTAAGGAAATATATCCTGTTACATTAAAATCAAAAGTCTCTAACTGAATCCCTTTCATCTTTTGTGCTAATTTTATCGTATAAACTTCCGCAATTGTCTGTTTTAAATCTCCACTTCCAGAAGTAGCAAGCAGTTGACGATTTTCATGTCTTAATTTAAATGAAATATCAGGATGCGCTAACGCCATTTTTTGTATAATATCAACACTTCTTGATAATTCTGCAGGCAGTGAATGAATATATTTAAATCGTGCTGGTGTATTAAAAAATAAATCCTCAACAATGCATTCCGTTCCTTGACGCATCGCAATTTTTTCATCTTCTATTACATGATTTTCAGAAATTTTTACTTTTCTGCCAATATTATCTTTCGTCTGTGAACTTAAGGTTACTTTAGAAACAGAGGCAATACTAGCTAAAGCTTCTCCTCGAAATCCTAATGTATGAATATGAAATAAATCCTCTGAAGAATATATCTTACTTGTAGCATGACGATGAAATGCTTTTAATAAATCCTCAGGATGAATGCCATCTCCATTATCAACAACACGGATTTTTAAAAGTCCTGCTTCTTCTAAATCAATCTCAATTTCAGTAGCATGGGCATCTATTGAATTTTCAACTAATTCCTTAACAACAGAAAATGGCTTGTCAATGACTTCACCTGCTGCAATTTGATTGCTTAATTGTATCGGTAATTCACAGATTCGCTTCATCGTATGTTAGCCCCTTTTAACAAATGATTTCGCTTCTTTTTGCAACGCCAATAAAGTTTGCATACTTTCAATTAATGTCATATTCAACAAATCTAAAGAACTTATTTTTTCAAGATAAAGATCTACATTCTCTTGATCTTTAGCATCACTAGATAGTTCATCAGCTACGAAAGCCTCTGAATCCGTATTATTTTCTTTAAAAGTATCTTCAAATTCATTGCATGTATTTTGATTATTGATTTGTTGTTGTTCCAATGCTTCTAAAATGGAACTAGCCATTGTCAATACTTCTTCCGGAAGTCCTGCTAATGCAGCAACATGGATACCATAACTTTTATCAGCAGCTCCTGGAACAAATTGATGTAAAAATACCAGTTGTCCTGATTCTTCAGAAACAAGAACATGAATATTTTTTAATGCAGGTAAAGTTTGTTCTAACTGTGTCAGTTCATGATAATGTGTCGAAAATAAAGTCTTAGCTTGAACATGATCATGTAAATAAATTAACATTGCTTGTGCTAAAGCCATTCCATCATAAGTAGCTGTTCCTCTCCCTATTTCATCAAATAATAATAAACTTTTGTAAGTGGCATAAGTGAGCGCCTGATTGGCTTCCATCATCTCAACCATAAATGTACTTTGTCCTGCCATTAAATCATCAGAAGCCCCGATACGTGTAAAGATTTGATCAAAAATAGGTAAGGTAGCTGAGCTACAAGGGACAAAACATCCCATCTGAGCTAAAATAATATTTAATGCAAATTGTCGCATATAAGTACTTTTACCTGCCATATTAGGTCCTGTGATCAGTAAAATAGAAGTATCTTCATCCATTATAATATCATTGGGTACATACTGATGAGCACCTATTACTTTTTCAATAACAGGATGTCTGGCATCTTTTAAATGTACAGAACGATTGTTATTATTAAATTGAGGAGCAACATAATGATATTGTTCACTCACACTTGCAAAACTTTGAAAGACATCTAACATAGCAACGGCTTTAGCTATAGCTTGTAATGGCTGAACAAAGGGGACAATTTGTTCTTTTAATGATAAAAATAGATCATACTCTAATTGTGCCGCTTGACTTTCAGATGTTAATATTAATCGTTCCTTTTCTTTTAATTCTTCAGTAATATAACGCTCTGCATTAGATAGTGTCTGTTTTCTTACATATCTATCTTCTGGAACTAATGATAAATAACTTTTAGTAACTTCAATAAAATAACCAAAAACTTTATTATACTTAATTTTTAAATTTTTAATACCTGTTAATTCTCGTTCTTTTTGTTCTAATGCTAAAATCCATTCTTTACCGTGCGTCATTGCTTCATGAAATTGATCTAACTGTGGATCAACACCTCGTTTAATTAAACCACCTTCAGTTAAACTGATAGCGGGATGATCTAATAGATAATGATGAATTAAATCGACAAGTTCAGGTAATGGCGTTAAAGCATCCAATATATCTTTCCACATATCATCATCACTTGCAATAGACTGACATAATGTAAAGAGCTGAGGAATATACTTTAAAGATTCTTTCAACCGAATAAATTCACGGGGCGTAATCGTTCCTAAAGATACTTTACTAGCTAGACGTTCGATATCATAAATATTTTTCAAGGTATCAATAAGTTCCATACGCTCAAAAAAATGTGCTAATAAATCCCCAACTTTATATTGTCGACTTAAAATTTCTTGTTGGTCTAATAATGGGCGATTAATCCATTGTTTCAATAATCGTCTTCCCATAGCCGTCTGCGTATCATCAATAACCCATAATAAACTCCCTTCTTTATGATTAGACCTTAAAGACGTTTCTAACTCTAAATTTCTTTTAGAGAAATAATCTATATGTAAATATCGAGATACATCATAGACTTTAGCAGGTTGGATATGATTTAATACCTGCTTTTGCATTTCATATAAATAATCCCCTAATAGGTGAATAACTTTCTTTTGCATATTTTCAGAAATAGCTTTAGTAAGATCCTGACTAAATCCTTGAGAAAAATCTATTCGATCTATATCCCACTTAGATATAACAAGATGAGGAAGATATTGCATTAATGACTCTTCAACCTTTGAGTCTAAAGATTGCGTCACAATTAATTCTTTAATATATAGCGTAGCACACTCCTCAATAAATTGATCTTCACTGATCAGCGTAGTTACTTTTAATTCACCTGTACTAATATCAACATAGGCAAAATAATAATATCTATCTGCCAATAATACAGCAGCTAAATAATTATTTTCCGCATACTGAATCTCTCCTTGTTTGATAAATGTTCCTGGTGTAATTACTCGAACGACTTCTCTGCTAACCATTCCCTTTGAAGATGCTGGCTCCATCTGTTCACAAATAGCTACTTTATATCCTTGCTCAATGAGCTTTTCAATATAATCTTCAGCAGAGTGATAAGGGACACCACACATAGGAACTGGCTGATCAGATTGCTTATTACGAGCAGTTAACGTAAGTTCTAATAACTGAG
>JASLFJ010000129.1 GCA_030150665.1 Enterococcaceae bacterium | reverse complement strand
CCAATTGCACGTGCTAACTTCTGAATTAATAACAGTCTTAAAGAACCGCTAATTTCTAATTTACTGAGTAAATGAAAACTTTCTGTTAATAAACCATCTCCTGCTAAAACCGCAATTCCTTCTCCATAAACAACATGATTCGTAGGCTTACCACGTCTTAACGTATCATTATCCATAGCTGGCAGATCATCATGAATCAATGAATACGTATGTACAAGTTCAATACTTGCCGCTAAACTATAAGCTGCATCTGGAATCTCTTTTTGCATAAAATCAATCACTGCTAGACAAATTAAAGGTCTTAATCGCTTACCTCCAGCATGAATAGAATAAAGCATTGCTTCTAGAAGTATCTGTTCTGAAGTTTCTTGTTGTAAAAAAGAACTCATAATATCATCAACACGTTTTAGCTGTTGATCTACAGTGAGTCTTCCTAACTTCATCCTTCGTCGCCACCTTTAAATTCCTGACGTTGTCTTATTTGAGTGACCATCTCTTCTGCTTGATCTAACTGCTCTTTACAATACTGACTTAAAGCAACGCCTTTTTGAAAAGAAGCTAATGCTTGATTTAATGGTACGTCTCCTTTTTCTAATTGTTCTACAATATACTTCAGCTGTTGCAATGCATCTTCAAATGATAAATCGTGTTGTTCTGCTTCATACATATGATGATTCCTCCTTTTGATCTTTTTGATACGATGTAACAATCACTTCTGCAGTCCCGTCTCCAAAATGTAAGGTAAGTGGCATCCCTTCTTCAAGTTGTGATACAGTCATACACAGTTCATCTTGATATGTTGCATAAATATAGCCTCGATTTAAAGATTCTTGAGGTGATAAGATCATCAGCTGAGCTTCTAATTGTGCAGTATCATGTGATTTTTGTGTCAAATAACGATTCATCGCATAAATTAACTGTGCTTCTAACTGTTCTAAAAGATGGTTTAACTGCTTTCTTTGTTCATGCCATCTATTATTGTATAATGCAAGATTTAATGTTTGAAAATCACCTTTTGCATCATCTAAATCCGATTGAAATATCTGATATAATCGCATCGTTAAATTATCGACATGAACCGCTAAATTTTCATAAAATTGTGCAGGATGCTTTAATACAGAAGATTGCGATAAATGCATCAAATAGTCTTTTCTCTGTTGAATAATAGACGTCATTACCTGATATAATCTACGTTCATAATCATCTAACAGATCTAAAATAGATGTTAGTTCAGGAACTGCCATCTCTGCAGCTGCTGTTGGCGTAGGTGCTCTTAAATCTGCCACCAAATCTGCAATCGTAGTATCTGTTTCATGACCAATTGAAGAAATAACAGGATAAGGACAGTTTAAAATAGCTTGAGCTACAGCCTCATCATTAAATACCCACAAATCTTCAATAGAGCCTCCACCACGAGCTAAAATCACCGTATCAATTTCTGAATGTTTTGCAATTTCATCAAACGCATCAATAATCGATGGTGCTGCTTTATCTCCTTGAACAATAGCTTCATAAAACTGCACTGTGACAATTGGATAGCGTCTTTTAATTGTAGTTTCTATATCATGCCTTACAGCACCACTTAAACTCGTAATCACTGCAATGACTTTAGGAAATTTAGGAATTGCCCGCTTAGGATGAGAAAAATCTCCTCGTGCTAACATTTTTTCTTTTAATGCCTCAAGAGCTGCATATTTAGCACCTAAGCCTTCAGGTTCCATAGTTTCAATATATAACTGATATTGACCTGTTGGCAAATAGGAACCGATATATCCTCTAGCATAAACACTCATACCTTCTTTTAATTCAAAAGATAATTTTTGAAATTTCGAAGCAAACATTACAGCGGAAATTTTGCTTTCCTCATCTTTTAAATTAAAATATTGATGCTGTTTTCTAGGACGATAATTAGAAATTTCACCAATCACCCAAACATCTTGTAAGTAAGGATCTTTTTTTAACTTCGTCGCTAAATATTTAGAAACAGCTGTAATCGTTAAATATGGACGTTCTGACTGTTGATCCATATATTTCACTTCCTCTTCTTAAGTGCAATCATTGTTTGATCAACTAAAGATTCAAACAAGCATAGCACCGTAACAGGCCCCACTCCTCCTGGTACAGGTGTATATTGTAATACTTTATCATAAACACAAGGAGACACATCTCCTTGTAAATGTCCTTGATCATCAACATGTATCCCTACATCAATAATCATTTGATTTTGAGATACCATCTCCTGTGTTAAAAAATGCATCTTGCCAACAGCGACTACAATGATATCTGCCTTTTTACTTAATTCTGTTAACTGCTTTGTTTTAGAATGCGCTAAAGTAACTGTAGCATGTTGATGCGTGCATAAGATGCTAAGTGGCATCCCTACAATCGTACTTCGACCTATAATGCAGATATTTTTTCCTGTCAGATCAACAAAGTGGTCCTTTAAAATGCGAAGTACTGCATCTGCTGTAGCAGGTACAGGAGCAGGATGATTTAAGATACATTGTCCTAAATTATAAGGATGGAGTCCTTCGATATCTTTACAAGGATCAATACATGCAATGATTAAAGAGCTATCAATGTGCTCAGGTAGCGGCTGTAGCACCATAATCCCATGAATCTGATCATTATGATTCCACTGATGAATCAGTGCTTCTGCTTCTTCTTGAGACATACTGGCCTCAGCTTGATGAATATGAAGATTGAGATGAAGTGATTCAGCTGTTTTTTGTTGCCTTTTAAGATAACTCAACGCAGCTGGATCAGCGCCAATCGCTAATACATAAAGTGTTGGGATACAGTCCAGATCTGTTAATGATTGAATACGCTGCACTAACCCTTCTCTCATGTTCTTCGTTAACTGTTTTGTCTCTAAAACACCCATCCCTATCCATCCTCTTTTCACGTTTATCATTCATCAATTGATGATGATTTATCTATTTTTTATGTCTATAAGTTGAATAGACTCAAAAAGAATGACTTCTTTTTGAGTCTATAATTATTGATCTGAGTTCACTGATATTACTATACTAGATAAGACACCATTAATAAATTTTCTAGAAG
>JASLFJ010000115.1 GCA_030150665.1 Enterococcaceae bacterium | reverse complement strand
AGGGTATGCTTATTTCTCAAAAGAGGATTTTTTTGAGTTATTAGATGTGCCTAAAAGCTATAGAAAAAACTTAGGCGAAGTTGATCGGACAATATTAAAACCTATCAAAGCTGAGCTAACTCCTTTATTTAGAGGATTAACTATTAAGAAAAAATATGGGAAAGGTAGAGGGAAACCTGTTATCGGCTATCAATTTTCCTTTAAGCCTGAAATGAAAAATGCCGATGATTTTTATAAAGGTCAAAGAGAAGATATTAGAAAGAAATTATTTAATATTGAACATAATTCAGAATTAACTCAAGATGAAAAATGGCTCGCAAAAGATCGTGTTTTAGGATTAAAATTAGGAACACATGAAGCAGAATTTTTCGCTCAACAAGAGAAAGAAAATGCTGCACTGGAAGAAGAAAAAGCAAGAAAAGAATTATTAGAAAATCTTTCTAGTAAGTTTAATTAAATCGAGTAAAGCGACATAAAAAAACACCACTAATTTAGTGGTGTTTTTTTACTCGGTCTTAGGTGAAACCTAACAAGTAAAAATCTTCGATTTTTGGGTTTGGACGTCCAAACCCGATGCTTGCCTATATTTATAATAGTCAAGACACATGATGCCTCAATACTAAATTTTGCTAAAAACATTCGAACAGCACCACCTTTCACCAGTAACCTACAGTCCATACGAGATCGTGTTCCACGCAATCGTTTAAAAATACTAAAAAAAGTATCCGTCACTAGACCACGCTCCTCAGGGCTAGTGACAGCATTCGTAAGAATGCGGACAAGTTTTTTAACTATTGCATTAGGAACACATTCCCAAACAATATACTTCCTGCTACAGTAGACTAATTTTAGATATAACATTAGAATAAATATAATCAGCCCTATTGGAATGAAACTAGTTGATATTAGTACCTCTACCTTTATTTTACCCCATATACTCGTGAACTATGGCATTAGGTTCTCTTAATATAAAAACTTTTTGGAGTGATACTTATGTTACGCCCATTTAATGTTGTTCAAATAAGCAGTAAAAATATTGAACGGTTTCGAGTTTACTCAGATACTCAGTTCATAGGTTTTACAAAAAACTCTTGTGCTACACAAAATCATATAGAAAAGGTAAAAAATCCTACTCAATCTCGAAAACATAGGCAGCAAAGTAACTTTAGAGCAAAAAGAAATATGGAAGAATTATTAGAAATAAATTTTCCAGATAATTTTATGCTTATGACTCTCACATTTAAAGAAAATTTAGTTAACCTTGATGTTGCAAACACTACTTTTACTCGTTATATAAAACGAGTAAAACGATACATGGCTAAACGATCTCCGTTATTTCAACTAAAATATTTAGCAGTGATTGAAACGCAAAAAAGAGGTGCCATACATTATCATGTGGTTTGCAATTTATACGGTAGCTTAATTTATAAAGACTTTATTGCTATGTGGCAAGATACAATCTCTAATAACCCCAACATTAAAATAAATGGTGGATCAGTACACTTTAAATTCATCAGTGAAGACGTCGATTCTGTAAAAAGATATTTAAGTAAATATCTTTTTACAAATTATACGGATGAAATGTTTTGGGGACGAAAAAGTTATTTTACTTCTCAAAACTTAATAAAACCAATACGAAAAAATCATAAATTAGACTTTGAAAAAAATGTAAACGTACAAAAAGAAATAGAAAATAAATTTATGGATGATATTCAAAATAAAACTTTAGCTTATGAGGATATCTATTACGATAGATACACAGGAAAAGAAATTTTGTATCTTGAATATAAACTTTAAGCTTTCTCTTAAAGGGTTGTTAGGGCTTGCCCTGACCGTCTGAAAGACGTTTTATAAAGAAATATAAGGTCTTTAGCTTAAAGTAGTGTATAACAGCCTTAAAATGTGTTTTAAGCTTATCCAGCTCTTTTGTATACAAAAGGGTTTTGATTTTAACACCGAGCGAGTAGCGAGGCGTTAGTTTGATGTGAGAGCGATTTTCTCTCACACCTTTATCTTTTATTTTAAGTTTAAACTGTTTTTTGATAGAAAAATATATGGAAAAGGAACGCCCCTCTTTTATAATCTCTTTTAAACCTCTTTTAAACCTCTTTTAGACCCCTTTTGAGCCTTACTCTCCCAAGGGGTCTAGAGCTTTATCTACATCACTTTGTCTGTTTATCTACATCACTTTGTCTGTTTATCTACATCACTTTGTCTGTTTGTACACTTGATTTATACATCTTAGATGTTACAATAGGATGTATAAATCAAATTCGCAATATTTTTACCATAAGAAATAAGAAAGGTGTGCGTTTATGGCTAATGAACTTGTAAAATATCATTCCGAATTAAATACAATTCCTTTAAGAAAATTCAGCCCTGTACAAATGAATTTATTTTTTTCAATTGTTTCTCGTATGCGTGACAAAGGACAAAATAAAGTTACTTTTACTTTTGAGCAATTAAAAGATCTTAGTGATTATAAAGCAACCGCTAATAATCGTTTTATTGATGATTTAGAACAAACTTATGATAGATTAATGGACTTACGTTTTGGTCGAAGAAGTGCCGATGGTCTTCAACGTGAGCGTTTTGTATTGTTTAATCAATTTAAAATTAATGGGAAAGCAGACATACCTTATGCCGAAATTCAAATACATGAACAAGCTATTCCATTACTAAACAATCTCGAAGAATGGGTTCGTTATTCTCTTCAGCAATTCAATGACTTACAAAGTAGTTATTCCAAGACAATGTTTCGGTTACTAAAGCAATTTAGAACAACAGGGTATGCTTATTTTTCAAAAGAAGATTTACATGAATTATTAGACATTCCAAAAAGCTATAACCAAGGTACTATTGATCAGCGTGTATTCACTCCAATTAAGCATGAATTAACTCCTATATTTACTGGATTAACTATCCGTAAAAAATA
>JASLFJ010000106.1 GCA_030150665.1 Enterococcaceae bacterium | reverse complement strand
TAGGAATCCACTACGGCTTTAGCCTAGTGGTAGTTCAATCATAACTAATCCTTTAATCTTTAAATACAAATAATGTGATTCGGAGGTTATTTTAATGTCATTTACCCCATTACATGGTCGAAAAATTTTATCTTCAGAATTGCCTATAAATACACCAACGCATATCTTAACTCATCCGGATGTTCAAAAAATACCCGCCATGACCCAACATCTTTTTAGTATTCAATGCCAACGCTGTGGTTGTTTACATTTAAAATCACAAGTACGTATCAATCAAAGTAAACAACCTATCTATTACTGCCCTTCTTGTATTATGTTTCAAAGAATCCAAAGTAATCATTATTTATATTATTGGCCTCTTCCTCAAAAAAACTCACCTCGAGCTGTTGATGTTTGTTGGCAAGGTACTCTCACCAAACAGCAAGCACCTATTGCACAAGCTTTAACCGAACATGTGCAAAGATACCAAAATTATCTTATCCATGCAGTCACTGGAGCCGGTAAAACAGAAATGTTATTTCCTATGTTAGCACAAGCACTAAAACAAGGAAAACATATTGCCCTTACCTCTCCAAGAGTTGATGTTTGTTTAGAACTTTATCCTAGAATTCAACGTGTCTTTCCTAAAGAAGATATTGGTCTTTGGTATGGTGGACAAACTAAGCCTTACCGCTTCACACATCTTGTATTATGCACTACACATCAATTGTTAAGATTTTACCGAAGTTTTGATGTCTTAATTATTGATGAAGCCGATGCATTTCCATTAAAAGGACATCCTTATCTGCACCGAGCGATTCAACAGAGTTTAAAACAAAAGCATAGTATCATTTACTTAACCGCTACTCCTGATCTAGCACTTAAAAAACAAGTTCAAAAAACAGAATTAGATGCGGGAGTCCTTTGTGCAAGATACCATAAACATCCATTACCTGTGCCAAAGTGTATTCAAGATCCTCATTGGCAAATGTATCTAAGTAAACAAAAATTATCCAAACCCTTATTTAGACTCCTAAAACAACAAATTGCCCATCACAAACCCACACTTATTTTTTATCCTAATATTCGTCAGATGAAAAAGATGAATCATTTGTTAAGAAAGATGTTTCCTAAGTTAAAAATTACTTGTGTCTATGCTCAGGATCCAAAACGTGAGAGAAAAATTATGCAGATGCGAAAAAAACCTTATGATTTTTTACTAACAACAACTATTTTAGAAAGAGGGGTCACATTTAAAGCTATTGATGTCATTATTATAGGAGCCGATCACCATGTTTTTCAATCAGCAGCACTGATTCAAATCTCTGGAAGAGCTGGAAGAGATCAAAGTGATCCTTTTGGACGTGTATTTTGGCTATACAAAAACTATTCCGATGAAATGAGAGATGCCTATCAAGAGATTACCTATCTTAATGAGCTTGCAAAGCAGAAAGGATGGTTACAATGAGACACTGCTTACTATGTCATGCTCCGATCTATCATACTTATAGCTTTTCTGAATTATTTTCTTTTCAACCCTTATTCGTGCCTTACTTATGTTTTCAATGTCATCAACAGTTGCACTATATGCCAAAGCATCCACGATTTTTTAAATACATAGCCTCTCATCATCTAATGAAAACATCAAACACTGCAATACATCAAACATGCTTTCAAAAAACACCATTAATCACCACATGGTTTTCTCTTCTACTAAAACAAAAAAATCCTAAATCCTTACACCTCTTAAATCAATCACTTTATCACTATTTTAAACCTATGAAAAATGTCTGTTTTATCGCAGCACCGATCACACAAAAAACATATAATATACTCGGCTACGATCCAATTTATGAAATCTTAATATCTTCCCATCTTCCTACCTATCCTTGGCAGAGGTTATCTCAAGTCATACGTAGGAAAAAATATAAAAAGTATATCCTTTGCTCCTTAACACCGTTACCAAAGATACCTAAGCTATGGTGTAATTATCACCTTCCTCAAGTCACCTTTAGTATTACAGAGTAGTTATTGCACTACCACTATGCTAAAAGCCATAGTGGATGTCTAAATACATGTCGAACTCTAAATAAACAGAAAGCTCATTCAGTTTTTTTTTAATTTCTGATATACTCAAAATAAGACATCGGTAAATGACTTAAGGAGGACTGATATATGGAAGAGACCATGTATACCATTAAAGAAAATATTTGTGCAACAACAGAAATTAAAAAGTCTAAATTTATTTGTCACCTTTTTCGAATTCACTCAGAAAAAGAAGCAAAAGAATATCTGCTAGAGGTGAAAAAAGAGCATTGGAAAGCTACTCACAACTGTTCTGCCTTTATTTTAGGAAATAAACAACAACAACAAAGAAGCAGTGATGATGGCGAGCCAAGTGGTACAGCTGGAGTGCCTATGTTAGAAGTTTTAAAAAAACAAAATATGTATGATGTATTAGCCGTTGTTACCCGTTATTTTGGTGGAATTAAACTTGGAGCTGGAGGATTGATTCGGGCTTATGGTCATGCGGTATCAAATGCCTTAGCTCAAGCTACCATTGTCACCATAAAACCTCAACAAGAAGTAATGCTTACGATTCCTTATCCACTTTATGACCCACTACTTTACATGTTATCTCAGCATCAATATCACATTGAACATACAGATTTTCAAGAACATGTGACATTAACACTTTACATTGATTGTGATCAATTAGAAGCTTTTCAAAATCACATTCAAGAATTTTTATATCCTAACGGTACATTAACATTAGGACCCATAAGAGAACATGAAGTGATTGTCACTTCAAAACATTCCGAGTAACCCATACTTATATCTTTATTCCATCACTAAATAAAGGAGGATTGAGGTAAGATGTATTCATATCTTACCGTGAAATAATGAAAAGCAGTGATCATAAATTATATTTAATCCGTCCAAAACAAGCATATATTCCTTTAGATCTTAAATTACCATCCAATTACTCTATAAAAAATTATCAACCTGGAGATGAGCTTAATTGGGCAAAAATACTTGTAGCAGCTCAAGAGTTTGACTCTATCTATGATGCACTCCATCGTTTTTATGAAGAGTTTATGTCAAATCCTACCTTGCTTCATCAATATTGTGCATTTATTAATGATCACAATACTCCTGTTGCTACAGCAATGATCTGGAAAGATAAATATTTAGAAGAAGAGTTTTTTAGAATTCACTGGGTAGCAACAGATCCAAAACATCAACGTAAAAATTTAGCTACTTACCTACTCAATGCATTACTCTCTAAACTCCATCAAAATATGCAAGAGCTACCTGATATTTATTTAACGACACAGCTGAAAAATATTCCTGCTCAAAACTTATATAAAAATTTTGGATTTATTCCTCATCAAACATCGTTATCTCAGATATAGAAAGGACTTCTCCTATACATGAAGCTTACAACACGTCACTCTATCCATCCTTTTCGGTTCTTAATGTTTAGTTTTTTTATACTGATTCTAATTGGAGGAAGTCTACTTACATTACCTTTTTTTAGTCGAACGCATACATTTACGCCAGTCCTTGATGCACTGTTTACAGCAACTTCTGCAGTTTGTGTGACAGGACTCACTACGGTAAATACTTTAGAACACTGGAATACATATGGTCAAATTGTGATTTTGACGTTAATTGAGTTAGGCGGTTTAGGAATTATGATTATTCCAACAACTTTAGCACTTATGATTCATAAAAAAATTAATTTAAGTACTCAATTAATTGTGAAAGAATCTATGAGCCATTTTTCATTATCTGAAAGTTTGCATCTTATGACCTTTGCACTAAAGATATCTTTAATTATTGAAGCTATCGGTGCGATTCTTTTTTCAATATATTTTATTCCAGAATACGGTTGGTTAAAGGGTAGTTGGTATAGTATTTTCCACTCAATTTCTAGCTTTTGTAATGCAGGATTTGATCTATTAGGAGATAGTTTTATGAGAGAAACGATACATTCCGGATTTTTACTCATTAGTAGTTTACTCATTATTTCAGGAGGATTAGGTTTTTTAGTATGGCATGATTTACTTCATTATAAAACACAAAAACGTTTTTCTTTACACTCTAAAATTGCCTTATCCATGACGTTCTTCTTACTTATTGGTGGCACACTCCTTTACGGAATTATTGATTGGTCACAACCTGATTTATTTCCAAAAACTACAATGATTAACCGTTGGATCAACTATTTCTTTTTAAGTACAACAGCACGTACTGCAGGATATGCCACAATTCAATATGCAAAATTACCATTAAGCGCTGTATTACTGACGTTAATTCTTATGTTTATTGGTGGTACATCTGGATCAACGGCTGGGGGACTAAAAACAACAACACTTTCTGTCCTTTTAATTAAAATAAGATCGGAACTTAAAGGTAGGTCTCAAGCTGAAATTGCGGGAAGGTCTCTACCAAATGCACTAGTCTCTAGAGCACTTATCTTATTTTTTGTCAGTCTATTTACTTGTATTACTTTTTTATTTCTTTTATCTTTAACTGAATTTGTTCCCCAAGAGTTAGGCATTGAATACTTAGCATTCGATGTAATCTCTGCCTTTGGCACTGTTGGTATTACCATGGGACTTACTGAACAAATTACTCCTTATGGTAAAGTACTTTTAATGATTTTAATGTATATTGGACGTGTCGGTATTTCTAGTTTGCTTTTATCATTGATTTCTAAAAAAGCACAATATGAAGTGCCAATTTACTATCCTAAAGAACAAATTATTATTGGCTAAATAAAACCCCTGAATATCTAAAATAGATACTCAGGGGTTTTATTTGTTTCTCGTTAATTTACTTTATTTTTTGTAGTTCCTGTTTGAATAAACTCTAACACAGCATCAAGAGCCATTGTAATCATATTAGATACCGATTCTTCTGTAAAATAAGCAAGATGTGGTGTATAAAGTATTTTCGGATGATGTAGTAGTGATAATAATAACTCATCTTCAATAAACTGATTATCCCAATTTTTTCCAACATAACCTGCTTCATATTCATAAGTATCTAATGCTGCAGCAGTAAGCACTTGATCATTTAAAGCGTTTATTAACCCTTTTGTATCAACAATACTCCCTCGAGCTGCATTAATAAAGTAAGCCCCTTTTTTAAATTGTTGAAATAACTCATCATTAAATTGATGATGATTCTCTGGTGTGGCAGGAATATGAAGCGTTACAATATCAGAGGTTTGAATTAAAGAGGCTAATGAAGTATATTCTGCAATACCTTCTAATAAAGGACTTGGATAAGGATCATAAGCTTGTACATGACATCCTAATCCTTTAAATCCTTCCGCAACACATCGACCAATATGCCCTGTACCAACTACACCTACTGTCATTTCACGTAACACTTTACCTTGTACATCTACATGCCATCTAAAATCTTGACGTTGTACACGATCTAACATCTGAGGTATTTTACGGACTAACATCAGCGTTGTTAAAATGGTAAATTCTGCAATCGATTCAGGAGAGTAGCTAGGAACATTACTAATGGTAATTTTATATTGATCTGCCAAAGAAAGGTCATAACTATCAAATCCCGCACTTCTTTGTGCTAAGTGATGAATCCCTTCTTGAGCAAGTAATCCATATAATTGGGCATCTAATGGTTTATTCTGTAACAATGATACACCATCATAATGTGATAACTCTGAAACATTATCAAGTGTTAAACTTTCCTCAGTCATATCAATATCAATCTGATGTTCTTCAGACCACTTTTTTGCGATAGCTCGTTCTTAGGTCGAATATTAAATATTTTTATTTTAGTCATAGACAGTCTCCTTAAATAAATTTCTATACCCATTTACTTTACAGATAATAAAAGATATAAGTCAAGTGATATTATTTATAAAGCAACTGTTTCATAGCAATAAAAAATATATCATAAAAATTTTAGTAACTATTAATATACTTATTACTCTTTATCAAGATAAGTCTTTCATCATATGACAAAGATCAATATTACCCATGATCTTTTGATCAAAAATCTGTACTTTTAACATGAAAAATTAGAAATGATATCTTCCTATATTTTAATATTATAAAAACTGATATTTTTATAATATGATTCATGTTTTATATCAGGCTTGATATTAAAAAATATAATATAAAGAGATATGTGGTTGAATTCCAAAATTAAATTAACATATTTTTTAAAAACCCTTTTTTTAATGCCT
>JASLFJ010000080.1 GCA_030150665.1 Enterococcaceae bacterium | reverse complement strand
GTTGATAATATGTTCCAATATGGAGGCTTTTTAAATAAAGGACCCGGACTTGTGAAAGGATGGACAGATGTCCGCGATCTTCCACGTCCACCAAAACATAAAGATAGTTTTAGAACATGGTTTAAAGATCATAAGGCAGGTGAAGATCATGAGTAATATACATAATCGCGAGGCGTTTCTCGCTAATTTATATGATAAATTAGGCACACGTCCAGCAGATCCTAAAGCACATCCTTATGTTCCTGTAAATGATCTTGCAACGACTCATTTAGCAGATAAAAGTATAGATGAACTCTTAGCGATTTGTAAAGAACGTGTGAAAGAAATTCATACAGAACTGATTGAAATTTCTTCAGATCAGCTACTAGAGACGCTTTCTTCATTAATTGAACAGTCTGGAGGAGGAAACATTTTACTACCTACAGATCCAAGATTTTCTAAAGCGTTATTAAGTGATTTAGAAGAGAAGTATCCAAAACAGCTTCATTACTGGAAAGAAGGTAATGAGTACCGTAAGGAGAATATAAAACATGCAGAGGAAGCAAATATTGTTATTGCGCATGCGAATTTCTTACTTGCAGAATCTGCATCTATTGTTGTAGAAACGTCTCCAGGACAAGGACGTGCTCTCCATTTTTTACCAACACATTATATTTCGCTAATTAAAAAAAGCAGTATTGTTCCAAGATCAACACAAGCAGCTGCTTATTATGCTGATAAGATTGAACAAGGGGATCACGTCGGTTCAGCCATTCATTTTATCTCAGGGCCTTCTAATTCAGGGGATATTGAGATGCAGCTAGTTGTAGGATTACATGGTCCGCTTAAGATGTATTATGTGGTGTTAGAAGATTTATAATGATTCAGTAATAGATAAGTTATAGGATCGGTGTGTTTGTTAGAAGAAAGGCGGAACAAGATGAACTTATATGATGATTTTTTAGCGTTAACTCATACAACACGCATTAAAGATGAAGTCGATGGTTATTATGTTTTTGAAGAGACATGTTTTTATCCAGAACACGGTGGTATGTTAGCAGATCAAGGAACAATTAACGGGTTAAACGTAGTTGATCTTAAATGGAAAGAAGGAACGGTGTATCATAAAGTAGACGGGACCTTATCGGATCCTATTGTGTTATGTGTTGATGAACAGACGCGTGTAATCAATACAAGTATTCAAAGTGCCTTACATCTTTTAGAAGGGTATTACCGCAAGTTAGGTATTCATATGATTGCAACAGGCGTTGACCCTAACCATCAGTGGTATGAAGTAGATACAAAAGATTTACCTCAGGAACATTTTTCAGAAGTAGAACAGAGGATGCAAGAGGTATTGCTTCAAGATATTCCTTTAGAGATTACGTATTATGAAGGGAAACATTATCCTGATCCTCAGTATCAACATTTAAAAGAAGTTCGAGAAGTTAAATTTGGAACTTTAGATACACAACCTTGTGGCACGCTTCATGTTAATCATGTTCGGCAAATAGGTAGCTTTGTGATTTTAGATCATACAACAACCTCTAGAGGGACCCGTGTATTTATCTCTGTAGGACGAGCTACAGGCCAAAGACTAAAACAGTATTATCATAAGGTTCAAAAACTGCGTCAGATCGTCAACAGCTCAGAAGCAGAGCTAGTCGATGAAGTAACGCACTTATACCAACAAAATAAAGCGTATAAAAAAGAATTAAAACTTCTTCAAGAGGAGTTATCTGTATGGAAAGCGAAAGCTTTCGTGGATGATCCTCATCCGTTAATTATAAATCAAGTGGCGGTTAAAGAGATGCGTCCTATTGCACAAGCTATGCTTCGCGAGTTAACGGAAGATAAATATTTACTGACTCAAGAAGGTCAAATCACTTATATAACAGTGATCTCTCCGAATCAACAAGCAAGAGCACACTTTGAAGCACTGAAAGCATCCTTAGATATTCAAGGCGGAGGCTCTCCAACCATTGTCAGCTGTAAAGTTGAAGAAGATATTAACGTGGTCCAACAAAAAATAAATGGTTTATAAATTATTCAATAAAAAACACCCGTTTATCAATGATAGACGGGTGCTTTTTATTGAATGCATAAGGAGATGTTTTTTGTATAAAATATAATGTGAATAAATGAGCCACATTATATTTGCCTTCTTATTCCTATTTCGATATAGATACTCTGATATGACATTGAGATTACGTCACATTTTTAGCTATCAAGAGCATGCTGCGTTTATAGGATACACGCACATTATATTTTAGATCCAAAAAATTAAGGAAAGTAAGCGATTAATGACATATCCATATTTTACTACAGATAGAATCGTTTGATCTTTATCGTTAATCTAGTAGGAGTGGCTTTGTGGTTCAATCTTTAAAATCATCAAGATCGATCGTTTATCATAGTTACCACCCGTGTCTTTGAAGATCTGTCTTAGACTACTGACAAAAATATCATCAGTTTTTAATCCTCTGCTTTAATCTATTGGATTTGATTGTGGTAAAACTTGGCTTGACTGAGCATCTGTCATCAGCTTACCTTTTATTGATAGTTATTTTATTGATGTTGATGCACTTTTTGAATAAGGAATTAATGCACCGTTCAATGTACGGACATTAATCAAATAGAGGTAGATTTTATTCAATATAGTTCAGCCATAAGAAGTCATTTTTTAGAAAATCATTGGATTATAACACAGCGTTGGAATTCTTTTTAATTTAGCTAGATACTGATAGTTTTTTCATTTGTCAAATGAACCGTATCATTTATTGATGATTTTGTTTCGGACAGGGCTACTTCATGATAGGATATATGTCAGATGATTGTTAATTGAAATAAAGGAGTGATGTTTTGTGAAAGTAACCGTACTTAGTGTAGGGAAGATAAAAGAAAAATATTTACTGGAAGGCATTAAGGATTATATGAAAAGAATAACACCTTATGCACAAGTTCAAGAAGTGCAAGTAATGGATGAACCTGCTTCTGAACAGCTATCTAGTGCGCAACAACAAGAAGTTAAAGATAAGGAAGGAGAGCGCCTTTTAAAAAAAATAGGAAGTCGCGATTATGTGATTGTTTTAGACAGATCAGGAGTTATGTATGATTCTGAACACTTAGCAAAACACATAGAACAACAGATGGTCCAAGGCTTTTCATCCTTTATTTGGGTGATAGGAGGCTCTTTAGGGCTTTCAGAACAAGTGCTTAAGCGTAGTAATTTAGTAGTGTCTTTCGGTAAAGTCACTTATCCGCATGGGTTGATGCGCCTTATAGTTTGGGAACAAATTTATCGCACTTTTAAAATTCATCGTAAAGAACCTTATCATAAATAATGAGGTTTTTGTAGATTAGGAGAAAAGTTTATAAATGAATTTGATATAATAATACCAAATGAGGCAGATTTAAAAATTGATGTAACGGATACAAATCTATATGATTATAATTTTGAAGCTTTTTCGTTAAGTAAATTGCTAGAAGCAGCTAATGCTCAAGTAAATAATAAGATATTTAATAAGTTAACAAATATGATTGTAGAAAATACCTCATCACTTGGGGAATTAAACAATCTATTTGATGGCCAAGAAACGGAATTAGTTGCAGATCTATCTAAAGTTGCTAAGGAAAAACTAGCTAATGGGGAATGGAAGTTAGGAGTAAGGGCTAAAACTGGGGGAGACCTATGCAATCATTAAAGATGCTACAACTGGGAGAAGTCAAAGCTTTGTTACTTTAAAAGAAAAGGCAACTACTGATTTAGGTATGTTGCCATAGCTAGCGGCAGTTCAATATCAATTGAAAGAAATATCAGAGCAAATTCAAACGTTAACTCAGGCAGTTACTAGGGTGGAACAAGGTCAACATGATGATAGATATGCAGGTTTTATTGGTGCTAGACAAAGGGTGTTAGAAGGAATATCGTTATCTGATGAAACAATTAAGAAAAATCTATTATTTTCTGCAATAAGCTTAAATAATGAGACGATTGGAAAATTAATGTTTTCAATACATAGGAATTCATTAGAAATAATTGATGATAAGACGAAATTAAAAGATATGATTAGTTTAGAAAAGCATTTAACAGAATCATTAAGTTATCTAAATGTTTCAGTTCAATTAAATGTTATTGCATACACAACTTTAGGAGAAGCTACAGCAATTATATGGATATCTGTATAATAAAGAGTAGTTTTAATTATTAATCTATAGACAGATTGTGAAAAGATGCACTTAAACTAACGGGGCAGTTATGTTTAAGATACTTTAAAATTTGGTTAAAATCTCCGAAAGGATTGGTTTCTAACATTAGAAACCAATCCTTTTTAATATTAATTATATATCAATCAAACAATCATTTGAATATTTGTTTATAGTGGGATATATTATAATCATCAAACAAACAGTCATTTGAATAAGGAGGGTAATTATGACAAAAGATATGTGCGAAGTTACCTGTATTCATGAAGATAAGGTAAACAGGGCTAAAAAAGACCTTGCTAAACAGAATCCTATGGATGTAGCGAAAGTTTTTAAGGCTCTATCAGATGATACAAGAGTTAAAATTGCTTATGTTTTGTCTTTAGAGGGAGAGTTATGTGTTTGTGATGTAGCTAATATCATTGAATCTTCAACGGCTACGGCATCCCATCATTTAAGATTATTGAAAAATTTAGGTATAGCAACATACCGTAAAGAAGGAAAATTAGTCTATTATTCACTAGATGATGAGCATGTTAAACAGCTTGTAGAAAAAGCTTTCTTGCATCAAAGGGAGGTTGCTAGTATTGGATAGTTCAGCAAAAACATTAACAGAAGATAAACAGGTTTACCGTGTGGAGGGTTTCTCGTGTGCGAATTGTGCTAGGAAGTTTGAAAAAAATGTAAAAGAACTACCAGGGGTGCATGATGCTAAAGTCAATTTCGGAGCTTCCAAAATTGATGTCTTTGGCAGTGCAACCGTTGAAGATCTGGAAAAGGCTGGTGCTTTCGAGAATCTTAAAGTGGCACCAGAGAAGGCTAGAAGACGGGTCGAACCAGTGGTAACAGAAGATAAAAATGTTTACCGTGTGGAGGGATTTTCCTGCGCAAACTGTGCTGGGAAGTTTGAAAAAAATGTAAAACAACTAGCTGGAGTTCAGGATGCAAAAGTGAACTTTGGCGCTTCCAAAATTGATGTATATGGAAATGCATCGATTGAAGAGCTTGAAAAAGCAGGTGCTTTTGAGAATCTTAAGGTAATTCCTGAAAAACTGGCGAATCCATCGATACAAGCGGTCAAAGAAGACACTAAGGCTTCTAAAGAAGAGAAAATACCGTTTTATAAAAAATACAGCACATTGCTGTTTGCCACATTACTGATTGCTTTTGGTTACCTTTCTTACTTTGTAAATGGAGAAGATAACCTTGTAACGTCCATGTTATTTATAAGTTCGATTGTAATTGGCGGATATTCACTATTTAAAGTTGGTTTTCAAAATTTGATACGCTTTGATTTCGACATGAAAACCCTGATGACCGTTGCAGTGATTGGAACTGCCATCATTGGTGAATGGGCAGAGGCATCCATTGTTGTCATTCTCTTTGCAATCAGTGAAGCACTTGAACGTTTTTCTATGGATAGAGCAAGACAGTCCATTCGTTCATTGATGGATATTGCCCCAAAAGAAGCACTTGTTAGGCGGAATGGTCAGGAAATAATGATCCATGTGGACGATATCGCCGTGGGTGATATTATGATCGTCAAACCAGGGGAGAAAATTGCCATGGATGGGATCATTATAAATGGGGTGTCGGCTGTCAACCAGGCTGCTATAACAGGAGAATCTGTCCCTGTTGCCAAAACGGTAGATGATGAAGTATTTGCAGGTACGCTTAACGAAGAGGGACTACTTGAAGTAAAAATCACCAAATATGTAGAGGATACAACCATCTCCAAGATTATTCATCTGGTTGAGGAAGCACAAGGGGAGCGCGCTCCAGCGCAAGCATTCGTAGATAAATTTGCGAAATATTATACGCCGATCATTATGGTTATTGCGGCGCTCGTTGCAGTCGTTCCACCTTTATTCTTTGGTGGAAGTTGGGATACTTGGGTTTATCAAGGATTAGCGGTACTTGTAGTTGGATGTCCGTGTGCATTAGTTATTTCTACTCCAATCTCGATTGTCTCGGCAATTGGAAATGCAGCTAAAAAAGGTGTGTTGATTAAAGGCGGTGTCTATCTAGAGGAATTAGGAGCCATTAAAGCAATCGCATTTGATAAAACAGGAACACTGACAAAAGGTGTCCCTGTAGTAACAGATTTCAAAGTATTAAATGATCAAGTGGAAGAAAAAGAGCTATTCTCCATCATTACAGCGTTAGAATACCGCTCCCAACACCCACTCGCTTCAGCAATTATGAAGAAGGCGGAGCAAGATACTATTTCTTATTCGGATGTTCAAGTGGAGGACTTCACTTCGATTACGGGGCGAGGTATTCAAGGGACTATAAACGGAACAACCTATTATATTGGCAGTCCCAGGCTTTTTAAAGAATTAAATGTTTCCGATTTTAGTCCAGCATTTGAAAATAAGGTGAAGGTTCTACAAAACCAAGGGAAAACTGCCATGATTATTGGAACCAATCAAACAATCCTTGGTGTGATTGCTGTTGCAGATGAAGTCCGTGAAACAAGTAAAAATGTCATTCAAAAACTTCATCAGTTAGGAATCAAGCAAACAATTATGCTGACGGGTGATAATCAAGGTACCGCAGAAGCAATCGGTGCTTATGTCGGTGTTTCTGATATTCAGTACGAATTGATGCCACAGGATAAATTGGACTATATTAAAAAAATGAAAGCTGAGTATGGTAATGTAGCTATGATTGGCGATGGCGTCAATGATGCTCCTGCACTTGCTGCATCCACTGTTGGCATTGCAATGGGCGGTGCTGGAACAGATACTGCCATCGAGACAGCTGACATCGCATTAATGGGAGATGATTTAAGTAAGCTTCCATTTGCTGTAAGACTTAGCAGGAAAACGCTAAATATCATCAAAGCAAACATCACGTTTGCTATCGGAATTAAAGTAATTGCCTTACTATTGGTTATTCCAGGCTGGCTAACCCTTTGGATTGCGATTCTTTCCGATATGGGAGCTACTATTTTGGTAGTATTAAATAGTTTACGACTGATGAGAGTGAAGGATAAATAGGTACTATATGTGTGAAATTACGGAAGGGCTTTTCAATTTGAAGAAAAGTCCTGTTCTAAAATATTGGAGATGGAAATATGATCGCAACGATACTGACGGCTACCGCGGTATATGTAGCAACAGGAATTGATTATCTTGTCATATTAATTCTTTTATTTTCGCAAGTGAAAAAAGGGCAGGTAAAACATATTTGGATAGGACAATATATAGGAACTGCAATTGTGATAGGAGCAAGTCTTTTAGTTGCACAGGGGGTTGTGCATTTAATTCCGCAACAATGGGTTATCGGACTACTTGGACTCTTACCACTTTACTTAGGTGTGAAAATATGGATTAAAGGAGAAGAGGATCAAGATGAAAGCAGCATTTTATCCTTATTCTCCTCTGGAAAATTTAATCACTTATTTTTGACGATGACTTTCATCGTATTGGCTTCCAGTGCGGATGACTTTTCTATTTATATACCGTACTTCACGACCTTAAATATGTCTGAAATCTTTATTGCTTCTATTGTCTTTTTAATTATGGTTGGAGTTTTGTGCTATGTCAGTTACCGCCTAGCTTCATTCGATTTTGTATCGGAAACAATTGAGAAATATGAACGTTGGATTGTACCAATTGTATTCATTGGGTTAGGTATTTATATATTGTTTGAAAATGGCACATTCAATGCTTTATTCTCATTCCTATTTTAACGTAATTTCAATGTAAGTAACGATCGATGTAATTACATCGGTATGGATTAGACAAAGGAAGAAAACACTGCAATGTTCATATACGGCTTACGCCTAAAAACGTATGCACTTCCATTCCAGGTGTTTTCCTCCTTTTTTTATTTATCATTCAAGGATTTATTTGAATGATAATGAGGTGACGTTATGACGAATAAGGCTAATGATGAAAAAGGGATGATATATTGTGGATTTAAATAAGTTTGAATTTTACCTTATGAATAATCCGTTGAGACGTTGGTTACAGAAAAACATCGAATTCAAAACTTTTAAAGAGTTTTTAGATAAGCGCAATTTCTCATTAGAGGGAAAAGTCATATTAGATGCAGGTTGCGGTTCTGGATATAGTACGAAGTTAATCAGTCAATTCTCCCCTGCTGAACTTATCGGGTTTGATTTAATGCCCTCACAAATAAAGAAGGCTAAACAAAAATATTCTGAGTTGAATTTTTTTGTTGGTAATGTGATTGAACCTTATGGTAGATTATGGATTAAAAAGGAGATGAGATAAAAATGAAAATCTTATCTGCTATTGATTCGTTTAAAGGATCTGCTACATCTGAAGAGTTGAACCAAGCAGCGATATCTTTACTAGATGATCACTTTGAAACAGATACAGTAGCCATAGCTGATGGAGGTGAAGGAACTCTCGACGCTATTTATTCTGTTTTGGATGGAGAATACCATCAAATAACTGTTCATGGTGCTTTAGGTCAAAATGTAGAAACTGATATGCTAATTACGGAAACTCAGCACGGTAGAACAGCGATTATTGAATCGGCTAAAATTATTGGCATTGATTCAATTGAGGTCAATGAAGTGAATGCAGAACAAGCTAGCTCTTATGGATTAGGAGAAGCTATTTTACAAGCAATCGATTTGAAAGCAGAAACCATAATGGTCACATTAGGCGGGACAGTGACATCAGATGGCGGATTAGGTATGTTGCGCGCTTTAGAAATGGGTAGTGAATTTAGTCATAATCCATTACTTTTAGAGTATAGACCAGATTTTATGAAAATAAATTCTAATTTAAGACAGATTAAAATAATCGGTTTGGCAGATGTAACGAATACATACTCAGGTTCGAAAGGGTTCGCTCATATTTTTGGTCCGCAAAAAGGGCTAAATAAAGAACAAATTGATAGGATAGATACTAAAGCAAAACAATTTGAACTGTATGTGTCTAAGGTTGTATCTATTAATTTATCGATTTTACCAGGTTCAGGAGCTGCTGGTGGATTAGGTGGTGCTTTGATGACTCTAGGATTTGAAGTTCAACCAGGGTTTAAAACAATATCAGAGATGATACGTTTAGAAGAACGAATTTCGCAGGCTGATGTTATTATAACGGGAGAAGGTCGTGTTGATTCCCAAACTGGAGGTGGTAAGGTGCCTTACAGTATAGCAAAATTGGCAGAAAAGCATAATAAGGATGTCATTGTATTATGTGGTTCACGAACTACCGATATAGGTGAATTAGATCAATTGTGCGCAGGTGTTTTTTGTATTCATTTGGGACCATTAAGCTTAGAAGAAGCCATGAATCGAGATTGTACACTACAAGCAATGAGTATAGCATCATATAATGCGCTTAAATTATACAATAGGGACTGATAATAATGATAAAAGCAATAGCTGTTGATATGGATGGAACTTTTTTGGATGACAATAAGCAATACGATATAGAATTATTTGAGCGATTGATGGTTAAGATGAAAGAAAAAGAAATTAAATTTATTGTTGCTTCAGGTAATCAATTAGATCATTTACGATCTTTTTTTCCTAACCATATTTCTGATATTTTATTTATAGCAGAAAACGGAGCTAAAATAGCACACTCTGAATTAGTGCTACACGAAAATCCTATTTCTTCAAACTTATATAAACGGATTATTGCATTTTTAGATAGTGAACCAATTTTTGATGGGTATAGGTTGATTGTATCAGGAAAAAAACATGCTTATATAAATAAAAATATACCAGATTCATATAAAGAAAAAGGAGATAAATTTTATAAAAATATTAAGTATATAGATGATTACAATTTTATAGACGATACAATATACAAATTGG
>JASLFJ010000166.1 GCA_030150665.1 Enterococcaceae bacterium | reverse complement strand
TCAATTTGTCAGATGGCACGATGAAGCGCTTGACGTTTTACCAGAAGGTGCCTCTAAAGCAAGAACGCTTGATTGGGTGCTCACACAACAAGGACTGAGTCATTTGCCTGTGATTGCCTTTGGAGACGGAGATAATGATGTGGCGCTGTTAAGCCGTGCTGATTACGGTTTTGCGATGGGAAATGCGAGTATTGCAGCTAAAGAATGTGCCGATGATGTTATTGGAGATCACAACACCCCGGCCATTTTTGAGACGTTAAGACAACTTGAACTGATAAAAGTGTAAGACGGTAAAGGAGTGAGACGATGTACGGGTATGTTTATGATGCAACGTATGGGCTTGTGATTATTGGGATGATCATCTCTATCGCCGCTAATCAGTTTATCTCTAGTACGTACCGAAAATATAGTCAAGTGATGAGTGCAGGAGGGGTTACCGGAGCAGCATTTGCACGTGAGATGCTTCAAGAAGCAGGGCTTTATGAAGTAAGTGTAAAACGCGTCCCCGGTCAGTTAACCGATCACTATGATCCAAGAAGCCAACAGGTCTTTTTATCTGAAGCGGTTTATCGGAACCGCTCGGTTGCAGCACTAGGCGTTGCAGCCCATGAGTGCGGCCATGCGCTACAAGATGCAGAAGACTATAAGCCGATGCGCCTTAGAGCCCTCCTTGTACCTGTTGCGCAGTTCGGTGCACAATCGGCCCTGCCTCTTATTTTAATGGGTTTATTGCTGAGTCTTCCAGGATTAATCAGCTTAGGCATTCTTGCGTTTAGCGCGTCACTGCTGTTTCAAATTATTACCCTTCCGGTAGAGTTTGATGCATCTAGACGCGCCCTTCAGTTTATGCGCACCCATCAAGCGATTTCTGATGAAGAAGTCGCTATGGTCCGGCGCGTATTAACAGCAGCTGCTTTTACTTATATTGCAGCAACGCTGGTAACGGCCCTTCAGCTGTTAAGATTATGGCTATTATTTGGCAAACGCAACGATCAGTAGCTTAAACTCGCAATTTAAAAAAAATTATGATATACTGATAAAAAGTTAAGAGGGGGAATGCGTGATGAAACGTTCTACAAAATGGCTCGTAGGCCTAGGTGCTGTTGCAGTGGCAGGAACGGTGGCTGCAGTGATGGTTTCTGAAAAAGTGGTTGAGGAAGTGCGTACGCTAAAACAACGTCGCCAAGTGAAACGCTTTGTACAAGAAAGTTTAGGTGGCAATGAGCGTATGTTAGATCTCATTGACAATTTATCAGATCATGAGATTGAAACGGTAGTGAAGCTTATTCATAAATGGCAAGCTGGAAAAGAAAAAATCTCAATGGTTGGACAAAACGTCGGAAATACCGCTGATGATATTAAACAAACGTTAACCCAGTATTTTACGAGTAAAACAGCAGAATAATAGAAAAAGCAAAACACACACTGTGTTTTGCTTTTTCTTTGATACATAAGGAGTCATGATGAAGGAGTCAGATATTCGTTATTTTATGACCCAAGCATTAGGAGAGGCCCATCACGCAGCATCACTAGGGGAAGTGCCTGTTGGTGCGGTGATTGTCTATCAAGGAAAGATTATTGCAAGGGGATATAACCGCAGAGAAACAGATCAGTCGCCTTTAGCGCATGCGGAGTGTCTTGCGATGATGCAGGCATCTCAAGTACTAGGTAGCTGGCGCTTAGTTGATTGTCAATTGTTTGTTACTTTAGAGCCGTGTCCGATGTGTGCTGGAGCCATTGTTCAGGCGAGAATTCCTGAAGTCTATATTGCCGCTAAAGATCCTAAAGCAGGAGCTGCAGGAAGCATTTATCAGCTGCTTCAAGATGCTAGGCTCAATCACCAAGCGCGTGTGATGACAGGATGTTTAGAAGAAGCGTCTCGGTACGTACTCCAAAGATTTTTTAAAAAACTGAGACAGGAAAAAAAAGAAAGGAGGAGACGATGTGGAGCGGATGATGCAAAAGTTTCATGATTATATTATTGTTCGGGCACTGATTTATACCGCTTTTGGCCTTGTGACGTTATGGCAGCCGAAATGGGTGTTTCAAATGATTGTGTATTTGATTATGGCTTATTTTTTCTTAATGGGCTCGTTGCGTCTTTATCAAGGCGTTAAGACCAAAGAGCGCTCGCTTCAGATCACAGGCTGGGGCGCTTATATTATTGTGGTGATATTGTTGTTTTTCGCGAAACCCTTAGCGGCTCTGCTGCCTATTTTATTAGGTGTACTTGTTGTAGGAGCAGGCGTATCACAGTGGATGATGAGTATGGTACTTAGACAAAGCGGGATCTCTATGACCCCTTGGCGGATGTGGGCGGTCGTTTTGATTGTTGTTGGGATACTGCTTATGTTAAATCCGTTTCAAAGTATTTTAATCGTGATTCAAATTTTTGGTGGCATGACGCTACTGATGGGGATTTCAGAATTTTTTGCGTTTTTTGAATATAAAAGACGGTATCAAACTTAATAAAGGAGGAAGAAGATGGCCAAAGCACCAAAATCATTAGAGATCTCGCTTGTTGAAGGAGCAGGAGCCCAAGTTTCTGTCTGTCTTGGCAAAAAAGAGATCGGTACGATTACGCCTAAAAACGGCAGCTTTCAGATTACTTATGATAGCGGGAAAATAGAAGACGTATCTAGTTTTGATCAAGCATTAGAACATGTGATTGCGTCGTGGCATTTATTTCACTAAAAAACTCGCAGATACTTAGGTATCTACGAGTTTTTTTGTTTTTTTAATCTTCTGGGGTTAACACTAACATCAGCTCTGGAGGAGGTGGGGTCGTAAAGGTATAGCGTTTTGTCCCGGTATCTTCTTGTAAGGTGCAGCCACCTCGGTAAATCGGAGTCCCTTCTTGAGTATAGCTTGGCGTATAATCTAGCCAAAGCCCAGCAAGACTGCCTTGTTCGCTTAACGCGTTATAAATCGCGCGGTAGACGTCTTTTCCTGTAGGATTTTTTTTCCGATAATACGCATACGCTAAATAGGCACCAGAAGCTGTGCCGATACTTAAGGCAATTAGCGTTCGTTTCAGTGATCGTTTCATAACATTTCCTCCTTTTATCCGTATTATAGCACATCTCTTTTTCAGAGCCGAATAAAAGCCTTTTTATTTAACGTTTTCTAGCACCGCATTCTTAGAAATAAGGTGGGATGAGCCTATTAGACGTGTTATAGGATTCTATTTGTGGATGCGTAAGAAGTATGATAAGATAACACAAAATAAGAAAGGGTGAATTCATGATGGTACAACACATTCCAACGCGATCAGAACAAGATACACTGTTTCAGTGGGATTTAACGTCGATTTTTCCAACTGACCCAGCGTGGCAAGAGGCATTTGACGCTTTAAGCAGTAAGATAAAAGAAGGCTTGATCGGAAAAGGCAAGCTAGATGAAGGAGCTAGCGTGTTATACCGTGTGTTAACGACACGCATGCAAATCTCAGAGCATTTAGAGACGCTTTATGTCTATGCGCATTTAAAACATGATGAAGATACGCAAAACACCGTCTATCAAGAGATGTATCAAAAAGTCCTCGGACTGATCACACAGTGGCAAGAAGTTAGTGCCTGGTTTGTTCCTGAGCTGATGACGTTAACCGATAAGCAGCTAGAGCAGTACCTCGAGGCGTGTCCAGATCTTGAAGTATACGCATTTTATTTAAAAGAGCTGCGTCAAGAAAAAGATCATATTTTATCAGAAACGTCAGAAACACTCCTTGCCGGAGCTAAAGAAGTGCTGACGGCTTCCAGTCGCACGTTTAGTGCGTTAAACAATGCGGACTTTCCGTTTCCAGATGTTCACTTAGAAGACGGGACCCTCACGCGTTTAAGTCACGGATTATACGGTCAGCTGTTAGAGTTTCAAGATAGAGACGTGCGTAAAGAAGCTTATATAAAGCTTTATGATACGTATCAAAGCTTAGCGAATACGTTTGCTTCAACACTGTCTGCAACGGTTCAACTTCATAACTATGAAGCGCAAATTAGAAACTATCCTTCAGCGCGTGCTGCAGCACTGAGTGCCAATGACATTCCAGAATCCGTCTATGACGCGCTTGAGACAGCGGTCACAGAGCACTTACCACTTCTGCACCGCTACGTTAGCCTTCGAAAAGACGTGTTAGGGGTTACCGAACTTTATCCTTATGATCTTTATGTGCCGTTAGTACCAGAAGGCACGGCGCCTTATACCTATA
>JASLFJ010000149.1 GCA_030150665.1 Enterococcaceae bacterium | reverse complement strand
TTTTTTAGAGTATGCAGAAGAGTTGGGCGCAGATTATCTCGCAACGGGGCATTATGCTCGTGTTCGTCGGGAAGATGGCAAAGCCTATCTCTTAAAAGGTATCGATAATAATAAAGATCAGAGCTACTTTCTCTATCTACTTAATCAGCAACAGCTAATCAATACTCTTTTTCCGATCGGAGATTATGAGAAGAGCGAAGTGCGACAAATTGCTCTCGATAATCGCTTGATCACTTTTGATAAAAAAGATTCGACAGGGATCTGCTTTATTGGCGAGCGAGATTTTACCGACTTTATCATGCAATATCTCCCTACAGAGCCCGGTGATATGGTGATGCCTAATGGTGAAGTTGTAGCGCAACATCAAGGTTTAGCTTTTTACACTATCGGTCAGCGACAAGGTTTAGGGATTGGTGGACGTAAAGACTCTACCGGTGAGCCTTGGTTTGTGGCAGATAAAGATCTTGAAAAGAATCAATTGATTGTGGTGCAAGGGGATCAAAATGAGCTCTATGGAAAGGGGCTAATCGCTCGCGAGCTCCATCAAATTAATCCTATCAATTGGGAAGAGGTCAACCCGCGTTTAACGGCAAAGATTCGCTATCGCCAACAAGATGTTAAATGTGAGGTAACACTGGAGAAAGAGGGCAAAATCTGCGTCGACTTTAGAGAGCCACAAAGAGCCATCACGCCCGGGCAATCGATCGTCTTTTATGATGGAGATATCTGCTTAGGGGGCGCTTTTATCGAACAGAAAATTGCCTAATTAAAATTTTAACCATCTTTTCACAACATATTGCTATCACCAAAATCGATAGATGAAAGGGCGACATTCTGGGTCGCTTTTTTCATTTTTATCTATTCCCCATCCTCTAATTGATAAGAAATATCAGATAAGCTACTCTATCAACCATTGATCGAATATTCTATTTAGTATTTCTTATAACGGCCCTTTATGAAAATTCTCCAACGTTTCGAATCCCTTATCAACCCCTTTAAATCTCACCCTGATAAGGCGCCTCCTAAAACGTTATTTGCCTTCTACTGGCACTATATTAGACAAGTTAAATGGATCTTTATTGCGCTCCTTGTGACGGGATTTTTCGTCTCAACATTAGAGATCTTTCTCTTTAAATATATTGGGGAGATTGTTGATCTTGTCGATAGTGTCAACTCGCCAGCAGAACTTTGGGTTAAGCATCGTTGGACATTTATCCTCATGCTATCGGTCATTCTATTTTTCCGACCTGTAGCATCATTCATTCACAATCTTCTGATTAATCAATCTCTAACGACTAATTTTACTTCGATGATTCGCTGGCAACAACACCGCTATGTCGTTAAACAGAGCCTTAACTTCTTTCATAGTAGCCTTTCTGGTGGAATCGCAAATCGCGTCATGAGTACAGGGCAATCGATCCGGAATTCGGTAATTATGTCTACTGACTCCATGTGGCGCATTGTGATCTATGCCATTACAACGATTATTCTCTTCTTTGAGATGAATCCTTGGCTCGCACTTCCTATCTTCATCTGGATTCTCCTTTATGTACTTATTTTACATTATTTTCTTCCAAGAACACGTCATCGTTCTCATCTCTCCGCGAAAGTGCGCTCTCGTTTGATGGGACACATTGTCGATAGTTATAGTAATATCACAACATTGAAGCTTTTTTCTCATTCTGAAAAAGATGAGGCAGATGCAAAAGCAGTCATGCAGAAACAGACCGATGCAGCACTTCGGTCAACTCAGCTCTCAACCTTAATGGATCTCACTTTGATGATTCTAAATAGCCTCTTAATTGCGACAACGATCCTTCTTTCTCTCTATCTCTGGGGAGCCTCTTTAATCACTGCGGGGACAATTGCATTTACGATGAGCCTAGTCATCCGAATTAATACCATGTCGAGCTGGGTAATGCGGGTCATTAGTCATATTTTTGAAGACATTGGCAATGTTCAAGATGGGATTAGAGTGATAGCACAACCAAGAGAAGTACAAGATCATCCCGATGCGAAGATATTAAGGAATGTAATAGGTGAAATTACCTTTCGTCATGTCTCCTTTAATTATCACCAAGAGAAACCAATCTATCAGAATCTCAACTTAACGATTTATCCCGGAGAGAAGATTGGATTAGTGGGGCCATCGGGTGCCGGCAAAACAACATTAACGCAGATACTGCTACGACTCTATGATATCGATAGCGGTGAAATATTAATTGATGGGGAGAATATTTGTCACTTTACGCAAGATTCCTTACGGCAAAAAATTGGCGTTGTCACACAGGAGCCGACGCTATTTCATCGCTCTATCAGAGATAATCTGCTCTATGGAAATCCTGATGCGACAGATGAGATGCTCTATGAAGCTTTAAGAAAAACCCATGCAGATCAATTTGTCAGAGAGTTGATAGATCAATATGGGCAGAAAGGATTAGATGCTTTAGTCGGGGAGAGTGGTGTAAAACTTTCAGGTGGGCAGCGACAACGTATTGCCATAGCGCGAGTCTTACTTAAAAATGCGCCGATTTTGATTCTCGATGAAGCAA
>JASLFJ010000155.1 GCA_030150665.1 Enterococcaceae bacterium | reverse complement strand
ACGCATAATGTCTAGACCTAAACCGATTGTGCTCACCATTCTTGATGGCTGGGGATTTCGTAACGAAGTTGAAAATAATGCCATTGCAGCAGCAAACACCCCACATTGGGATCATCTACGGGAAGTAGGCGCCGTCACTTTCATTAAAACCTCAGGGGAGGCGGTTGGATTGCCCGATGGACAGATGGGTAACTCAGAAGTGGGGCATATGAATATCGGCGCTGGCCGTGTTGTTAATCAAGATTTTACACGTATTACACAAGATCTTCGTAGCGGTGATTTTAATAAAAACCCCATCTTCAATGAAGTGATGGAAGATCTTGTAACTCAAGAGCGCGCGCTCCATATCTTTGGACTACTCTCTCCCGGCGGCGTTCACTCTGATGAGAAGCATATCTTCGCGCTGATTCGTCTTGCGGCAAAACGGGGCGTTGAGAAGATCTATCTCCATGCCTTTCTCGATGGTCGCGATATGCCCCCACAATCAGCAACCCCTTCTCTTGAAAAAGCAGAAGCGCTCTTTAAAGAGCTTGGTCGTGGTCGTATTGCAACAATCATTGGTCGCTACTATGCAATGGATCGTGATAGTCGCTGGGATCGTGTTGAAAAAGCTTACGATCTGGTAAGTCAAGGGATTGGCGAGTACCAAGCAGCTACGGCTGAAGAGGGATTACAAAAGGCCTATGCTCGCGGCGAGCATGATGAGTTTGTCAAGGCGACCGTTATTCAAGAAGCTGTCAAAATGATTGATGGGGATGCCGTAATCTTTATGAATTTCCGCTCAGATCGTGCGCGCGAATTGAGCTATCCTTTTGTAGAAGATGATTTTGCCGGCTTTACCCCCAAGTATCGCCCTAAACTCTCACATTTTGTCTCTTTGACACAATATAAAGAGGGGCTCAATACAGAGATTGCCTATCCACCATTAGAACTCAATAATGGTCTTGGGGAAGTCTTAGCAAAAGAGGGTTATACCCAGCTGCGCATTGCCGAGACAGAGAAGTATCCACATGTCACCTTCTTCTTCAATGGTGGTGAGGAGAAAGTCTTTCAGGGAGAAGAGCGAATCTTAGTGAACTCGCCCAAAGTTGCAACATATGACCTTCAGCCTGAAATGAGTGCGCCCGAGGTGACAGAGCGACTTGTCGAGGCGATCGAATCTGAGAAGTTTGATGTGATCATCTGTAACTATGCAAACCCTGATATGGTAGGTCATACCGGTGTCTTTGAAGCAATTGTGAAAGCGATTGAAGCGGTTGATACCGGCTTAGGCAAGGTTTATGAGGCAGTTAAAAAAGTGGGAGGCGAGATGTTAGTGACCGCCGATCACGGTAATGCCGAACAAACATGGGATGAGAAGACTAATCAACCACACACGGCACATACCACAACGCCGGTGCCACTCATCTATGTTGGCCGTAAAGCAACATTAGAACCTGATGGTGCGCTCTGTGATCTTGCACCAACGATTCTCTATCTCTTAGGTGCAGAGCAACCGGAAGAGATGACGGGGAAAAACCTGATCCATTTCCAAAAATAGCGATACCAAAAGAGCCGTCAGCAGCAGTAGCGCTGTTATAAGATTCTTATAAGACTGCTGTAAGGCTGTTATAAGGATGTTATAGAGTTGTATAAGAAATAATCGTCGTGAGCGCCTAATCGATCTCCAATAGAGTCTCGATTGAGATTTCGATTGGGCGCATCATGATAGATCATGACTCTTCACACTCATTACGCTTCTAACATCTCTTTCGATGACGCTACTTCTGCCCATTTCTAAAGCCTCTTATCCCAACTTTTACCTTCAACCGATATCTACAAGCGATACCTTCAACTAATCAATCGCTGAAAATAGCCCTATTAAAATAACCTATAGGTAACCTATAGGGATAACGTCTTATGGCAAACAATAAATTAAGCAGTTAAGCAGTTAAGCAATTAAGATAGCGATTGATACAATAAGTAATAGACAGACTCCTATCCACAGATGCTAATAAGAGGCATTGATAGCCAACCACTAATCGTCTGACTGATACAATTTTGATCAACCTCTCGGTGATACCCATCAAGGAATCTATTATGAAAAGAGCGCTCTCATCTACACTTCTTCTCTCCACACTTCTTTCGGTAAGTTTAATGCCATCCGCTTATGCAGAAGAGAAAGCGGCTACCGAGATACTCCCGATCACAATCATCAGTACTCCAGATAGTGATCCGCCAAAGGAGAAGCGCTCCTCTATAAATACTTCTCTTCAAAATAATGGTGAAACGATTGATCTTATCTCAACGCCGGCAGAACCCTCTATCCCCGTAGATGATCTGCGCCGCTTTATCGAAGTCTTTGATGAGCTCAAACGCAACTATGTCGATGAGTTGAGTGATGCTACCCTCATTCAAAATGCCATTATGGGGATGTTAAGTAACCTCGATCCTCATTCAAAATATTATAGTGCCGAACAGTTTCAAAAGATCAAAAATGAGGCTGCCGGCAAAGAGAGCAGTATCGGCATCACTCTTCGTACTGAAAGTCGAGAAGAACACGACACAAAAGGGGCGATGGTAATTAAAACGATTACCCCCAACAGTCCGGCAGAAAAGGCAGGATTGCAGATAGGGGATCGTATTGTCACAATTGATCAAACACCGACAGATCAACTCACAATAACGCAAGCGGAACAACGACTGCAAGGTAAAAAAGGGAGCCACGTTCGGTTAGAATTCTTTCATAATGGGGAGTTAAAAGAGCGTCAGATTGTTCGTGCCGATATTGCCCTCCCTAGCCTGGAAAAAGCGAGACGATATGGGCAATTTGCCTATCTCTCCTTAAGCCGTTTTCAAGAGGGGAGCAGTGAAGAGATTGCCGATGCCCTTCTCGCCCTTGAGATTGAATCTAAAACAGCAAATACCCCGATTCAAGGGATGATTCTCGATCTCCGTAACAATCATGGCGGACTTCTCTCCGCCGCCATCGATGTCGCTGATCTCTTCCTTACACAAGGTGTGATCACTTACACAACAGGTCAAGCAACTCAGCATCAGAAGCAATATCTTGCCACTGAGCGAGAAATATTGGCCGACACCCCCTTAATTATTCTTATCAACCAACAGAGTGCCTCTGCCGCAGAGATTGTTGCCGGCGCACTTCAAGATCATCAAAGAGCATTAATCGTCGGGGAGAATAGCTATGGAAAAGGTTCTGTTCAATATGCCGTCCCCCTCAACAATGGCGATGCGATTCGCTATACCATCGCGCGCTACTACACCCCTGATGGCAAGAGCATTCAAGATGAAGGGATTACCCCTGATATCTTCATCCCTGATCTTAAAGTCAGCCCTAAAACAGACAGAAATGGAATCGATAAAAGATCCCATTTGCACGAGGATCACTTCACACAGCAGAAGCGTTATCTCCTAGAGAATGATTATCCTCTCTACGAGAGTATTCTACTCCTCGAAGGAATCACACGTTATCCACAACTCAATAGTGCTAAAGAAAATAGAGATATATAGCGGTAAGATATATAGAGGTAAGACATATAGCGGTGAGATTGAAAGAGATGAGATGTAGTGAGAGAATCCCCTAAAATCACTCTCAACCTTGAAATCTCTAAAGATCACCCTATATTCTCACATAGTACAAAAAGATCATTTAAGGGAGTCGGTATCTTATTACCGCTCTATCCCCTACCTCCTATCTGAAGGTTTTATGGAAGATATAATTATTCAAGGTGCGCGTACGCACAATCTTAAAGATATTAGTTTAACCCTTCCCCGTAATAAACTCGTGGTCATTACAGGGCTCTCTGGCTCTGGGAAATCATCACTTGCTTTCGATACACTCTACGCTGAAGGGCAACGTCGCTATGTGGAGTCACTCTCCTCTTATGCGAGACAATTCCTCTCGGTGATGGGAAAGCCTGATGTTGACCATATCTCAGGTCTATCGCCGGCGATCTCTATCGAACAGAAATCAACCTCCCACAATCCACGCTCAACAGTGGGAACGGTCACTGAGATCTACGACTATCTTCGTCTGCTCTTCGCCCGTATCGGTACGCCCCACTGCCCAACCCATCATCTCCCGCTCAATGCTCAGACCATTCCGCAGATGGTCGATATGACGATGGCGCTCTCTGAAGAGCTTCGACTGATGTTGATAGCCCCTATTGTTCGCAATCGGAAGGGAGAGCATCTCAAACTCTTTGAAGA
>JASLFJ010000085.1 GCA_030150665.1 Enterococcaceae bacterium | reverse complement strand
AATATTTTAGCGTTTTTTGTAAATAACAGAAACAGTATGTAACATCTTTAATTTTTAATAATAGTTTTGTTTTGTAAGCTATTTTATTATAAAAATAAGATGTATTAGGAGATATGATAAATGATTAAGATGAAAGACGTTACAAAAAAGTATCCTAATGGAACTACAGCACTTCGTAGAGTTAGTGTAGATATTCGAAAAGGAGAATTTGTCTATGTCGTAGGACCTAGTGGTGCGGGGAAATCTACTTTTATCAAGTTAATGTATCGTGAAGAGAAGGCAGATAAAGGTTCTTTAAATGTTTGTGGTTATGATTTAATGAAGATTAAAAATAGACATGTACCTTTATTAAGACGTGAAATAGGGGTCGTCTTTCAAGATTATAAATTATTACCGCAAAAGACAGTTTATGAGAATGTAGCGTACGCGATGCAAGTTATTGGTAAACGTCCAAGAGAAACAAAAAGAAGGGTTATGGAAGTTTTAGATTTAGTAGGTTTAAGGCATAAAGTACGCGTTTTTCCAGATCAACTTTCTGGGGGAGAACAACAACGTGTAGCAATTGCTAGAGCAATTGTAAATACACCACAAGTACTGATTGCAGATGAGCCAACTGGGAATTTGGATCCAGAAAATTCTTGGGAAATTATGAAATTATTAGATCGAATTAATGCTCAAGGAACTACAGTTGTTATGGCTACACATAATAGCACGATTGTTAATACAATTCGTCATCGTGTTCTTGCCATTGAAAATGGACGAATTATTCGAGATCAGGTGGAGGGAGAATACGGATACGATGATTAAGAACTTTTTTCGACATATTTTTGAAAGTTTAAAAAGTTTAAAACGTAATGGATGGATGAGTATTGCCTCTATTAGTGCAGTTACAATTACATTGATTTTAGTTGGTATGTCTTTATCAGTTATTTGGAATGTGACTAATTTTGCTAAGAATGTAGAAAATGATGTGGATATTGCAGTATATATCCAAATTGGAACAACAGAAGCAGAGGTAGAAGCATTGAAACATGAACTACAAGCATTACCAAATGTAGAAAATGTAGAATTTTCGAGTAAAGTAGATCAATATAACGAACTTGTAGAAAAATTTGGTGATGAGTGGAAAATTTTTGAAGAAGATGAAAACCCATTATATGATGTTTATATTGTAAAAGCTCAAGATCCTAAACATGTTACAGATATTCATAATCAGGTGCAACATTTACCATATGTTGAGCGAGCTGATTATGGAGGAGCTTCTTCGGATAAGATTTTTAAATTTGCAGAAGTAGTTAAAAGATGGGGGCTATTAGGTTCTGTTGTTTTATTAATTATTGCTATTTTCTTAATTTCAAATACAATTCGAATTACAATTTTATCTAGAAAACGAGAAATTCAAATTATGAAGTTAGTTGGAGCAAAAAATTCATATATTCGATGGCCTTTTTTTATTGAAGGTGCATGGATTGGATTAATTGGTTCTATTGTTCCTATTATTATTATGACATTTGGCTATCAGAGAATTTATCGTATTACTGAACGGAGTATTTTAACAAGTAGTATTACTTTAATTCCTCCAGGAGAATTAATTTATAAAATTAATTTAATTATGATAGGCATAGGTGTACTTATTGGTTCATTAGGATCTATACTTTCTATGAGAAGATTTTTAAAAGTATAAAAAAAGTGTCAATAGAAAAAAGCTATTGACACTTTTTTTTATACATGTTATGATTGATTTCGGTTAAAGATGTGCCGAAGACAGTAGGGGATTATATTTGTATAATCTTAATTATCCTACCGAGGACTAACACAACGTGTAAACGTCCCTCTATGTCTACGGTGGCATGGAGTTTTTTTTAAATTCCTGACCATCTAAATATTCAGGAGGTGAAAAATATGAGTGAAGCAGCTATCGCTAAAAAAGCTAGCTTAGTTGAAGAAGTTTCTAAGAAGTTTGATTCAGCAGTATCTATCGTTATTGTTGATTATAGAGGACTTACTGTAGAAGAAGTTACTGAACTTAGAAAACAATTACGTGAAGCTAACGTAGAAATGCGTGTTATTAAAAACTCTATCTTATCTCGTGCAGCTATTGCAGCTGGATTAGAAGGATTAGATGATGTATTTGTTGGTCCAACAGCTATTGCATTTAGCCAAGAAGATGTTGTTGCCCCAGCAAAAATCATCAATGACTTTGCAGAAAAAGCAAAAGCATTAGAGATTAAAGGTGGCGTTATTGAAGGGAAAGTTTCTTCTGTTGAAGATATTGTATCTTTAGCAAAACTTCCAAATCGCGAAGGATTACTATCTATGTTACTTTCTGTTCTTCAAGCACCAGTACGCAATGTTGCTTATGCAATTAATGCAGTTGCAGAAGCTAAAGAAAATGAAGAAGTAGCGTAATCACATTTATTGCAAAAAATTAAGAAAAGTATATAAATAAAAATACAAATTGATGGAGGAATTGATCATGGCATTAAATATTGAGCAAATTATTGCAGATTTAAAAGAAGCATCTATCTTAGATTTAAATGATTTAGTTAAAGCAATTGAAGAAGAATTTGGTGTATCAGCAGCAGCACCAGTTGCAGTAGCAGCAGCAGGTGGAGCAGCAGGTGGAGCTGAAGAACAAACTGAATTTACTGTAGAATTAACTTCTGCAGGAGATCAAAAAGTTAAAGTAATTAAAGCAGTACGTGAAGCAACTGGTTTAGGATTAAAAGAAGCTAAAGCAGTTGTTGATGGTGCTCCAGCTCCAGTTAAAGAAGGCATTTCTAAAGAAGAAGCAGAACAATTAAAAGCTGCTTTAGAAGAAGTTGGCGCTTCTGTAACATTAAAATAATTATTTTCATATACATATATAAAAAGACAGTAGATATCATATCTACTGTCTTTTTATATATGTATATGAAAGGATATTAAGATTAAAAAGTAGTATAATGATGAATCATATTATTTTGTTGATTATGATACGTTTTTATATTCATAATTTATTTTTTGTTAAACTCCACCTATAAAAAGCAATATTTTATAATGAAATCTATTATAGAATCTGATATACTGAAAGAGATATACAAGGTATTTAGATGATAAAATATATCTTCTTTTGGAAAGAAAGAGGTTGAAAATGACAATGATAAAAATAGTAACAGATTCTTCATGCATGCTTGAATCACAGTTAATCAAAGATTTAAATATTCATATTATTCCACTATCAGTGATGATTGATGATGTGATTTATGAGGATGATGAATCTTTTTCTGGAGAACAATTTGTGACATTAATGCAGGAATCACAAGAATTACCAAAAACAAGCCAACCTTCAATTGGAAAGTTTATTGACATATATGATCAACTTGGTGCAGATGGTTCAAGCATTATTTCTATTCATATGACAGAAAGCTTAAGTGGGACAGTAAATGCTGCAAGACAAGCTTCAGAACTTTCTCAATCAAATGTTTGGGTAGTTGATAGTTTATTTACAGATCAAGCACTAGCATTTCAAGTAATCAAGGCAGCAGAATTAGCAAAGGATAATAAAACAGTTGAAGAAATTTTATTGGCTATTAATGATGTTAAGGAACATACTAAATTATATATGGGTATTTCAACATTAGAAAATTTAGTTAAAGGTGGACGTGTTCATCGTGTTGTAGGTATGCTGTCCAATATTTTTAATATGCGAGTGATGTTAGAATTTAAAGGTGGAGAATTATTAGTACAAAGTAAGGGACGTGGAGCTAAAACATTTACAAAATGGTTCCATTTATTTAAAGAAGAACTCATCCAAGTTTCTAAAAAAGCAGAGATTAAACGGATTGGGATTTCTTATGCGGGAGATGTATCTTTACCAATACAATTTAAGCAGGAGTTAGAACAGCTCTTTCCGCAAATCAATGTTTCTTTATTGTATACAAGCCCGATTGTTTCTACCCATTCTGGCCTAGATGCCTTTGCAGTGATGTATTATATATCAGAATGCTAAAAGCAGATCCGTAAAGGACCTGCTTTTTCGTACATGATGATTAAAAAGTATAAATGTTGGGAAGGAAGTTTTTTTTGAAATCAGAAAAAAAGAAAGATATTACTATCAAAAAAAGTCTGTTATTTAGTAGTACAGTTGTTGTTATATTATTAACAAGTATTATTTCTATATTTTCTGTTCGATTTTATGAAGAGCGGCATCCAGATATTATTTATGAGAAATATTTTTCTAAAATATTAGGGCCTAAAGAATTATTACAAGTAAACCAACTGTATTATCTATTAAAAAATAATTATGTGGAAGATATTTCTCAAGAAGAATTAATTACAGGTGCTTTAAAAGGGATGACTAACGCATTAGGAGATCCTTATTCTGATTATTTAAGTGGGGATGATTTAGATCAATTAAATGATTCATTATCTTCTTCCTTTGAAGGAATTGGTGCTACTATGATGTTAGATAATGAGCAAATTGTCATTCCAGAACCCCCTATTAAAAATTCTCCTGCTGAAAAATCAGGATTACAAGCTAAAGATATTATTTTGAAGGTAGATGATGAATCGACGGAAGATAAAAAATTAAGCGAAGTGGTGCAACAAATACGGGGTAAAAAAGGAACAGATGTCAAGCTAACTGTGCAAAGAGGAGCAGATATTTTTGATGTGACTATTACAAGAGATGTGATTCCAATAGATACAGTAGCTTTTAAATTGGATGAAGAAGATCAACATATTGGATTAATTGAAATTTATCACTTCGCACAAAACACTTCCGAAGAATTTGACCAAGCAATTCATGAGTTAAGAGAACAAGGAGCAACTTCTTTTATTATTGATGTTAGAGGTAATCCTGGTGGTTTATTAGATCAAGTTGAAAAAATGAGTAGTAGATTTTTAGTAAATGGTACTCCTATTATTCAATTTGAAGATAAAGAAGGGGTTAAGAAGGTATCTAAAGCTTCTGTTGATCTTGATGGTGGAGATAAAATTACAGAACCTACGGTAGTACTTATTGATGAAAATAGTGCGAGCGCTTCTGAAATATTTGCCGGAGCGCTAAGTGAAAAAGCAGATATTCCTTTAATTGGCACACAAACCTTTGGTAAAGGTACTGTACAAACAGTCATTCCTCTATCAAAATCAGGAGAAGTAAAATTAACAACAATGAAGTGGTTAACACCGGATGGTAATTGGATTCATAAGGAAGGGATTAAACCTAATATTGAAGCTGATTATCCAGAATATGCGTATTTAACCCCTATTGATATTTCTAAAACATATCAAGAAGGGGATAGTGGAGAAGTGATTAGAACTTTAAATGAAATGCTGTTAGCATTAGGTTATTTTAAAGGAACATCTCAAGTCATTTATGATGATCATACAGTTCAAGCAATTCAAGAATTTCAAAAGTCACATCAACTTCCTGTGACAGGTGTTGCTGATAAAACAACAATTATTGAAATTGAAAAAGATTTAAGAACATTGATTCAACAAAATGATAATGCTTATCAACAAGGTAAAAAATGGTTGAAGGAACATCAAAAGTAGTATTAAGGCTAAAATGACAGGGAAGAGTGACATTGAAGAAAACATATTATATTGAATCGTGGTGGCAATGGGTTAAATTTTTTGTATTATCATTTATCATTGCATTTATTCTTCAAGCTTTTATCTTAGTTCCTATGAAAATTGAAGGCAATTCTATGGAAGATACGTTAACATCAAATAGTTATGTGATTACAGAACGGTTTTCAAAAATTGAGCGGTTTGATATTATTGTGTTTCACTTAAATGATGGAACAAATTATGTGAAACGTGTGATAGGTCTTCCAGGAGAGGAAGTTATTTATAAAAATGATCACTTATATATTAATGGTACTTTAGTAGAAGAGCCATTTTTGAAAGATAAAATTTCAGGAAGAAGACAAGTATTTACGCGTGATTTTACATCAAATGATATTTTTTCAACCGCAATTATCCCAGAAGATACTTATTTAGTTTTAGGTGATAATCGTCCATTTAGTAAAGATAGCTTAGCATTTGGTGGAGTGCATAAATCACAAATTATTGGTAAAGTAAGATTTGTATACTATCCAATTTCTCAAATGAAGTTTTTTTACTAGTTGTTATATAGTATAGATAAAAGGAGGGATTTGTATGATTCAGTGGTTTCCCGGTCATATGGCTAAAGCACGGCGTGAAGTAATTGAAAAATTGAAGTATGTTGATATTGTTTATGAGGTTTTGGATGCAAGAATTCCTTTATCAAGTAGAAATCCAATGTTAGAACATATTATAGATCAAAAACCACATCTGATTTTTTTAAATAAGGTAGATTTAGCAGATCCATTAAAAACAAAAGCATGGGCTGATTATTTTGAAGAACAAGGACAATCTGTTGTGCTATTAAATGCTAAAGATCATAAAGGGTTTCAAGAGATTATTCCTAAGTCAAAATCTTTACTTAGTCATAAATTTAAAAAATATACTCGGATTGGGTTAACTCCTCCTCCTATTAAAGGTATGTGTATAGGGATTCCTAATGTAGGAAAATCTACAATTTTAAATCGATTGGTTAGAAAAAATATTGCAAAAACTGGAAATAAACCTGGGGTTACTAAAGGACAACAATGGTTAAGATCAAGTAAGGAGCTAGAGTTATTAGATACACCCGGAATTTTATGGCCTAAATTTGAAGATGAAATGGTTGGAAAAAAATTAGCTCTTTTAGGCTCTATTAAAGATGATATTCTTCCTATTGAAGAGGTTGCTTTATTTGGATTGAGTTATTTAAAAGAATACTATCCTCAGTTACTACAAAATTATTACGAGCTAACGGATGAACAGTTAACATTTACGTCGAGTGATTTATATATTTATCTAACAGAAAAAAAAGGATTTTCTGAAGATTTTGAGCGTATGGGTATATTATTACTGAGTGATATTCGACAAGGTAAATTAGGTAGAATGACATTTGATGATATTGATCATCTATCTTCTTAGATTTAGAAATTCAGCAAAGGAGATAACAAGTAGAAACATACTATTTAGCTTGTTTTAAAGAAAAATGAGAAATCCATTAACAGTTCAAGAAATTAAAGATTATTTAAGTCATTATGATCAAGAAGATGATTTTATTACATCGTTATCTTCTGATCCAAGAAAAACTGTACAAAAACTATTGAATCAGTGGTATTTGAGGCAAGAAAAACAGCGACAATTATTCAGCGATTATCAAAAAAAGTCAGTCTATGAACAATTTCATCAAGATCAAGGGGCTTTTGTAATTGTGGGTGTAGATGAAGTAGGTCGAGGTCCTTTAGCAGGACCTGTGGTTGCTGCTGCAGTATGTTTAGATCAGAATCATCCTATTTTAGGCTTGGATGATTCTAAAAAAATAAGTGCTAAAAAAAGAGAGGCACTTTTTTTACAAGTTTGTAAGTGGTCAAAAGGAATAGGTATCGGCATTATTGATGCTTATCAAATTGATCGATTAAACATATACAAAGCAACACAAGAAGCGATGTTAGTAGCAGTTAATAATTTAAGTTTTGATATGAATATTGATGTGCTATTAGTTGATGCGATGACGTTACCTACAGATATAGATCAACAATCCATTATTAAAGGAGATCAAAAAAGTGTATCTATTGCGGCAGCTAGTATTGTTGCCAAAGTGGTTAGAGATAATTTAATGAAACAATATCACGAGTGTTACCCTGTTTATGGATTTGATCGTCATATGGGATATGGCACTAAAGAGCATCTAGCACAGTTGTATCGTTATGGTATTTGTCCAATACATAGAACATCTTTTGCACCTATTAAAAATATGTAATGGATAGGTGCATTTCACTTATCTATTTTCTAATATTTAGTGGATGCATTCACATTGCTTAATATATAATACTTGACAAACGATTCATATCTATCATAAGATGATTAACGATTTAACACTTATTGATGTATTATTTATTAAGTGGGTAATAATTGAGGAGGAATCTGCTTGTCATATAAATATTTAGTTATTGTAGAATCTCCAGCAAAAGCAAAAACAATCGAAAAATATTTAGGTAAAAATTATAAAGTTGTTGCAAGTTTAGGGCATGTTCGTGATTTGCCAAAAAGTAGAATGGGTATTGATATTGAACATAATTATGAACCGCATTATATTTCTATTCGAGGTAAAGGACCTGTTATTAAAGAATTAAAAAGCTATGCTAAAAAGGCTGAGAAAGTGTATCTTGCAGCCGATCCAGATCGTGAGGGAGAAGCGATTGCTTGGCACTTGGCACATTTACTTGATTTGGATTTATCAGAAAAAAATCGAGTTGTGTTTAATGAGATTACTAAAGATGCTGTAAAACAAGCATTTAAAGAACCAAGGCAGATTGATTTAGATTTAGTTGACGCCCAACAAGCACGTCGTGTATTAGATCGTTTAGTAGGGTATTCGATTAGTCCGCTGTTATGGCGCAAAGTAAAAAAAGGATTAAGTGCAGGTCGTGTTCAATCTGTTGCACTTAACATGATTCATCATCGAGAACAAGAAATAAATGCATTTAAGCCTGAAGAATATTGGTCTTTAGAAGGATTATTTCAAGTAGGACAAGACACATTTTCTGCAAATTTTGTAAGTATCAATGGAAAGAAGAAAAAATTATTGTGTCAGTCAGATGTTGATGACGTTCTTTCTTTATTATCTATTCAGAATTTATTTTATGTAGATGATTTAGAGAAAAAACAAAGAAAAAGAAATGCACCTAAGCCTTTTACAACGAGTAGCTTACAACAAGAAGCATCTAAAAAAATTAATTTTCGCACCAAAAAAACAATGATGATTGCTCAGCAATTATATGAGGGGGTTTCATTAGGTAGAAAAGGAACTGTTGGGTTAATTACTTATATGCGTACAGATTCTACTCGTATTGCACCAAGTGCTCAAGATGAGGTTAATGCATATATTTTAGAACATTTTGGAAAAGACTATGCTGGCTCTTTTTCTAAATCTGAGATACAAAAAGGAGCTCAAGATGCTCATGAAGCGATTCGTCCAACAAGTGTATTAAGAACTCCAGAATCATTAGAACCTTATTTAGATAAAGATCAAATGAAATTGTACCGACTCATATGGGAACGTTTTGTAGCTAGTCATATGAGTGCTGCTATTTTTGATACTGTGAAAATGAGTTTGATTCAAAATAAAGTATTATTCCAAGCAACAGGTTCCATATTAGTTTTTCCTGGTTTTATGAGAGTGTACAAAGACCAAAAGGATGAAGATAAAGATAGGCGATTACCTAATGTTGTTCAAGGACAAGAAGTACATTGTTTAGAACTTGAAGGAAAACAACATTTTACGCAGCCTCCTGCAAGATATGGTGAGGCCAGCTTAGTGAAAACTTTGGAAGAAAAAGGAGTTGGAAGACCTTCTACTTATGCTCCTACTCTTGATACACTTCAAAAAAGATATTATGTAAAACTTAATCAAAAACGATTTGAACCTACAGAATTAGGAATGATTGTTAATGATATGATGACTACTTTTTTTCCTAATATTGTGGATGTACAATTTACAGCGGATATGGAACATCAGCTAGATCAAATTGAAGCGGGCAAATTAGAGTGGATCGAAGTTATTGATGAATTTTATCAGCCGTTTTCTAAAGAATTAGAAAAGGCAGAAGATGAGATTGAAAAAATTGAAATTAAAGATGAACCAGCAGGATTTGATTGTGAATTATGTGGGCATCCAATGGTTATAAAAATAGGTAGATATGGAAAATTTTATGCATGTAGTAATTTTCCAGAATGTCGAAATACACAGCCCATTGTTAAAGAAATTGGGGTTACTTGTCCAACGTGTCATCAAGGGCAGGTTGTTGAACGAAAAAGTAAAAAAAATCGTTTATTTTACGGTTGTTCGAGATATCCTGAGTGTGATTTTGTTTCTTGGGATAAACCGCTTCCTAGAAATTGTCCGAAATGTAATCATTATTTAATAGAGAAAAAAGTTAAAGGTGGCAAACAAGTACAATGTAGTCACTGTTCCTATGAAGAAGAAATTCAAAAATAAAAAGCGAGGTAGTTAATGTGACAGAGATTACAGTGATTGGAGCAGGACTTGCTGGAAGTGAAGCAGCATGGCAACTTGCTAAACGAGGGATTCCCGTTAAATTATATGAAATGCGTACTGAGCAGCGATCTACAGAAGCACATAAAACAACTGACTTTGCAGAGCTTGTTTGTTCAAATTCTTTACGAGGAAATAACTTGACAAATGCGGTTGGTTTATTAAAAGAAGAAATGCGTCGTTTAGACTCTTTGATTATGAAAGCAGCAGATCAAACATCTGTTCCTGCAGGAGGAGCTTTAGCGGTTGACCGTGAAGGTTTTTCTGCTTATGTAACAGAAATATTAGAAAATCATCCTTTAGTTCATGTATGTCGTGAAGAAATTGATGATATTCCAAAAGGGCCAACTATTATTGCCACAGGTCCATTAACTTCTGATGCTTTAGCGAAACAGATTAAAGCATATACAGGAACTGAAGATCTGTATTTTTATGATGCAGCAGCACCTATTGTAACAAAAGAATCGATTAATTTTGATAAAGTATATTTAAAATCAAGATATGATAAAGGCGAAGCTGCTTATTTAAACTGTCCAATGACAGAAGAAGAATTTCATGATTTTTATGAAGCATTAATTCATGCAGAAGTAGCGCCTCTTAAGCAATTTGAAAAAGAAAAGTTTTTTGAAGGTTGTATGCCAATTGAAGTAATGGCTAAACGGGGTATTAAAACTTTATTATTTGGGCCTTTAAAACCCGTTGGCTTAGAAGATCCTAAAACAGGTAAGCGACCTTATGCCGTTGTACAATTAAGGCAAGATAATGCGGCAGCTTCTTTATATAATATTGTTGGGTTTCAGACACATCTTAAATGGGGCGAACAAAAACGAGTGATTCAGCTTATTCCAGGATTAGAAAATGCAGATATTGTTCGATATGGCGTGATGCATCGAAATACATTTATGAATTCTCCAAATTTACTGCTACCAACGTTTCAGTATAAAGAACGAGAAGATTTATATTTTGCAGGTCAGATGACCGGTGTTGAAGGGTACGTAGAAAGTGCGGCCAGTGGGTTGATTGCTGGAATGAATATGGCTGCTCAGTATCAAGATCATACTCCTTACCTATTTCCTAGAGAAACAGCATTAGGTAGTTTAGCTTACTATGTTACACATTCTGACAGTAAACATTTTCAACCTATGAATATTAATTTTGGGTTACTTCCATCATTAGATGTGAGAATTAAAAATAAAAAAGAACGATATGAGGCATTATCTCATCGTGCACTGGCATCTTTGGATCAGGTGAAGAAGGATTGGCACATAGATTAACCGTGTGTTTTTATATGATAGGTTCAAAGATGGGATACACATTAGCAGAGTACTGGAAACAGTGCTCTGCTTTTGTCACACTATGAAGTATAGAGATGATGATCGATAAGATAAAGAATAGAAAGATTAGGATGTTGTTAATGATACGTAAATTTAAACCAACATGGATGATTGAAGAAGTCAGTCATATTACCCCTCAATTTTTAAAAGAACAAGGAATTCAAGCGATTATGACTGATTTAGATAATACATTAATTGCTTGGAACTGCCCTAATGGCACACCTGAGTTAAAAGAATGGTTAGCTGATTTAGATAATCACAATATTCAAGTTATTGTGGTTTCTAACAATAATTCAGAACGGGTTGCCAAAGCGGTGGCACCTTTTCAACTGGCATTTATTGCACCTGCAAGAAAACCTTTGAAAAAAGGATTTAAAGCAGCACAAGAGCAGTTAAACGTACCTAAAGATGCTTGTGTGATGATTGGTGATCAATTGCTTACAGATATTTATGGAGGCAATCGCTTTGGTATTAAAACAATTTTAGTCAAACCCCTAGTAACTACAGATGCATGGAATACACGAATAAATCGATTTATTGAACGATGGATTATGAAAAAGCTTAAGAAGCAAAATCCTAAACTTACATGGCAAAAGGAGGTTAAATAATAAATGGATATTAAATGTATTGGCTGTGGTGCTTTATTGCATAATGAGTCTCCAAAGCAAGTAGGATATACACCTATTGATTTAGCTACTTTAGAAGAAAGAGAGCAAGCAGATATTTATTGTCAGCGCTGTTTTCGATTAAGAAACTATAATGAGCTGTATCCTGTTGCGATTAATCCTGATTTATTTATTGACATTATTAAAGATATTGATCAAAAACATTCATTAATTGTGTATGTGATTGATTTATTTGATCTTTCTGGAAGTATGTTACCAAAACTTACAGAATGGATTGGAACTACGCCTGTTTTAATTATTGCTAATAAACGCGATCTTTTACCTAAATCAGTCAATGATCGTAAAATTATTTTATGGCTCAAGCAATACTTTGCTAAAAGCAAGCTAAATATTGTGGACATTTGTGTTACCCATACGCAATCTGTTAATGCGGTTGAAGCATCATTTGAGATGATGTTAAATTATAAAAAAAATAAAAATATTTATGTAATCGGTGTTACTAATGTGGGTAAATCTAGTTTAATTAATCAATGGTTAAATCTAGTTACAGGATCCAAAAATACAGTTACTACCTCATATTTCCCGGGAACAACAATTGATCAAATAGAGATACCATTTGATGATGGAACTTATTTAATCGATACACCAGGTGTTATTAATGAACAACAAATAGCGCATTATTTAACAGCGGAAGAATTAAAAATTATTACACCTAAAAAAGAAGTAAAACCTAAAGTTTATCAATTAAATCCACAACAAACTTTATTTTTATCTTACTTAGCTCGTTTTGACTTTGTTAAAGGCTCAAGACAATCTTTTGTGTTATATACTGCAAATAGCATGCCTATTCATAGAACTAAATTATCTCATGCAGATGAATTTTTTACTAAGCACAAAGAGGATCTGTTAGCATTAACTACTGATGTATCAGAACATTCGTTTGTCTATCAGTGTCATTCTTTTGTATTTGATGGAAAACAGAAAAAAGATATTGTTATATCAGGACTTGGATGGATTAGAGTTAGCAGTGAGGCTACGATTCATATTCATTTACCTAAACATATTGGAATTAGTATTCGAGATGCACTTATTTAAATAAAGGAGATTAAATTACATGTTAACAAATAGCCAAAAGAAACGATTAAAACAACGTGCAATGTCACTAGATTCAACATTTCAAATTGGAAAATCAGGAATTACAGAGCAGATGATTTTAGGTATTGATCAAGCCCTAGATCGACGAGAGCTTGTAAAAATTACAGTGTTAAAAAATGCAGATATTATGCAAGATGATGCAGCAGATGATTTATCTCAAGCATTGCAATGTGAAGTGGTTCAAGTGATTGGTCGAAAAATTATTTTATTTCGTGTTGCTTCAGAAGAAAAATATCAAAAGATTTCGAAAGAAATTCATGCATAAATATGATGAGTCAACAGAAAAAAATAGGTATTTTAGGTGGTAGTTTTGATCCAATTCATTATGGACATCTAGCAGTTGCAGAACAAGCAAGAATTCAGAAAGATTTAGATGAAATTTGGTTTTTACCTGCTTATATTCCTCCCCATAAAACTCAATTATCTTTACCAAAACACAGATTAAACATGTTAAAATTAGCCACTTCAGATAATCCTTATTTTAAAATAGAAGAAATAGAAATTGATCAAAAACAGACAATGTATACATATGATACGATTCAATTATTAAAGAATAAGTATCCTTATTATGATTATTATTTTATTATTGGGGGAGATATGGTAGAATATTTACCAAAGTGGTATCAGATTCAAAAATTATTTGAAGAGGTTACTTTTTTAGCTGTTGCAAGATATGGATACCGCAAGACAACATCATATCCTGTAGTTTGGCTAGATATTCCTTATCTTGAACTGAGTGCGACATGGTTAAGAGCACAAGTTCAATCTGGGAATTCTATACGTTATTATGTACCAGATGCAGTTTATGAATATATAAAAAAAGAAGGTATGTATGATGGACACAGCACATCTTGTTAATCGAGAAGCACTTTTAATGCGACTGAAACAACAATTAAGTTCAAAGCGTTTAGAACATGTATTACGGGTAGAAGAGATGGCGATAAAGTTAGCAACTCTTTATCAAGCAGATGTAGAAAAAGCAAGCATTGCAGCATTATTACATGATTATGCTAAGGAGCTTACAAAAGAAGATGTACTCAAACATGTTACAGGTAAGGAAGTAGATCAGTGGTTAATGTATCGTAATGAAATTTGGCATGGGCCTATTGGAGCGATATTAGTTAAGAAAGAGTTTAGTATTCATGATCCAGAGATTTTAAAGGCTATCTCAATACATACAACAGGAGATATTGAGATGAGTTTGTTGGATAAAGTGATTTTTGTTGCGGATTATATTGAAGCAGGAAGGACTTTTCCAGGGGTTATTCAAGCACGTAATTTAGCTTTATTAGATATTAATCAGGCTGTATTTTATAAGTTACAACATACATTAATATACTTATCCCAAAATCAGTTATCGATTTATCCTAAATCTGTAGATATTTATAATGCGTGGTCACAAAAAATAAAAATAAATATAAATTATTAAAGGAGAGGACTTAAAATTAATATGAATGAGAGTTTAGCTATTGCCGTTAAAGCAGCTTCAGAAAAACATGCGGAGGATATTGTTGTTTTAGATGTACAAAATATTTCTATATTAGCGGATTATTTTGTTATTTGTCATGGAAACAATGAACGACAAATTGCTGCAATTATGAATGAAATTATTGAACAAGAAGAAAAACACGGTGTAACAATCTCTCGAATTGAAGGTAGAGAAAGTAGTAAATGGATTTTAATTGATTTAGGAAATATTGTTGTCCATATTTTTCAAGAACAAGAGCGTGATTTTTATCAATTAGAACGTTTATGGTCTGATGCACCAGTAGTTAATTTAAGAGATATTGTCGGAGATGATTATGTCTTATAATCTTTTTTCACAAGTTTATGATGAAATTATGGATCATAATTTATATGATGAGTGGTTTAACTTTACAAAACCTTATTTATCAAATCAAAATATTCGTATTTTAGATTTAGGCTGTGGTACAGGTACATTTGCGTTAATGCTTGCTTCACAAGGTTATGATGTTGTAGGTTTAGATATTTCAGAAGATATGCTAATGATAGCTACTCAAAAATCTTTTGATTTAAATCTTCCTGTTCAATTTGTTTTAGGAGATATGTTGGATTTATCAGAAGTAGGTAAGTATCATGTTATTACATGTTATGCTGATGCGATTTGTTATATGAAAAACAGTCAAGAAGTACAGCAAGTTTTTGATACAGTATATCAGGCATTAGAGTCTCAAGGTTATTTTATTTTTGATGTCCATTCTATTTATCAAGTAGAGGAAGTATTTCCTATGGTTAATTATCATTATTTAACAGAAGATATTGCTTTTTTATGGGAAAGCCAGGCAGGAGATGCTGAGTACTCTATAGAACATTTATTAACATTTTTTGTAAAAGAACATGAGTCATTAGATCGTTTTGAAAGATATGATGATATTCATTATGAGCGCACCTATACTTTAGATCATTATAAAATGATGTTAGAAAATTCAGGATTTCAAGAGATAGCTGTCTATGCAGACTTTCAAAAAAAATTACCAGAACAAGATACGCAACGATGGTTTTTTGTCTGTCGTAAATAACGCTTAGAGATAACTTTTTGTCTCTAAGCGTTTTTTTATCCGTTATAATAAATAGGAGTGAATATGAAGTAAAGGAGTATATTTTAGATGAAAGCTTGTGGTATTATTGCTGAGTTTAATCCTTTTCATAATGGACATCGGTATTTGTTAAAAGAAGCAAGAAGAACAACAAAAGCAGATGTTGTGATTGTTGTAATGAGTGGTGTATTTTTACAAAGAGGAGAACCAGCTATTATTCATCCATGGATACGTGCAGAAGAAGCATTAAGATCAGGAGCTGATTTAGTGATCGAACTGCCTACGGCTTATTCTGTACAGTCTGCAGATTATTTTGCAAGAGGGGGTGTCCAGTTACTTGCTCATTTAGGGGTTTCTCAATTAGTTTTTGGTACAGATGCTAAATATAGCTTTGATTACAATCAATTTGGATTATTTTATCAAGCACATGAGCCTATTATTTTAAATAAATATAAAGATAAACCTAAAGAAATATCTTATGCACAGTATATGGATCATATTTTTCAAGAATTATACCCAAATTGGATTTCTTGTAAACAATATCCTAATCATGGCTTAGGAATTTCTTATGCTAAGGAAAATTATAAACTAAGTCAGCCGATGGAGTTAGTAGCTGTTGCTAGAGAAAAAGCACAGCATTATGATACAGATATTCATCATGCATCTTATGCTAGTGGTACGGCTATTAGAACGCTAGCTTATCAAAAACAATGGGATAAACTAGCTTCTGTTATATCCGAACATATGTTATATCAGCTTCAAGATCATTATTTAGTTCGAGAGGAAGACTACTGGCCTTATTTAAAATACCGAATAATGATTGAGGATGCACATAGTTTAAAAAATATTTATGGTATGCAAGAAGGTTTTGAATATAAATTATTAACTCAATTTCATGCACATGATACGTATGATACCTTTGTTCAGCAATTGACAACAAAAACATATACAAGAAATAGAATAAAGAGACTTTTGACCGCTTTATTACTGAATATGACACAAGAACAAGTTATTTTTAATCAAACGTATCCATATCTTCGTGTGTTAGGATTTAATCAAATAGGTAGAGAATATTTAAATCATCAGAAAAAAAAGTTATCCATACCGTTAATTACTCAATATAAGCAAAAATGGGACCATTTATTGAAGTTTGACCGTGATGCACACATGATCTATCAATTAGCACAACCTGTTAGTCAACAGTATAAAGTAACTAAAAGTCCGATATATCTTAGATGATATTTAATATATGTATTGAATAAAAGTACTTAACAAACCTTAGTTTTATCAGTATAATAAAGATTGAGTTTGTATAGAAAGAGAGTGGTCTTATGGGTCGTAAATGGATGAATATTAAAGAAAAAAAAGCGTCAAAAGATACTAATACAAGTCGTATTTATGCTAAATTTGGTATTGAAATATATGCTGCTGCAAAGCAAGGAGAACCGGATCCTGAGTTAAATCAAAAATTGAAGTTTGTTATTGAAAAAGCAAAAACATATAATGTACCAAAACATATTATTGATCGAGCGATTGAAAAAGCAAAAGGTTCTGGAGAAGAAAATTATTCTGAGTTGCGTTATGAAGGCTTTGGCCCTAGTGGCTCTATGTTTATTGTTGATACATTAACTGATAATGTTAATCGTACTGCTTCTATGGTTCGAGCAGCTTTTGGTAAAAATGGTGGAAATATGGGGGTAAGTGGCTCTGTAGCGTATTTATTTGATGAAACTGCAGTCATTGGTATTAATTATGATGATGAAGAAACGATTTTAGAGTGGTTGTTAGAATCAGATGTTGATGTTCGAGAAATTATTAAAGAAGATGATCATTTAATTATTTATGCTGAGCCTAGCGAGTTTCATCGTGTTCAAACGGTATTAAAAGAACAAGGTATTCAAGAATTTAATGTTGCAGAACTTGTTATGTTGCCACAAAATGAAGTGACATTAACCGGTGATGATTTAGCTCAAGCTGAAAAATTAATAGATGCTCTTGAAGAATTAGAAGATGTTCAAAATGTTTATCACAATATTGATGAAATAGGCTAACTAAAATTGATCAATTGATTGTTTTTTTGATGAACTTTCTAAAAAACAATCAATTTTTTTATTATAATCATTGATAATGAGAGGATGAGTATTGTGACTAATGATCAAGCTATATATCGTCCCACATATGCTAAAATTTATTTAGATCGTCTAAGGGAAAATTATTTAAACATTTGTCATCGGATTCCTGAAAAACATATTTTTGCAGTGATCAAAGCCAATGCTTATGGACACGGTGCAGGTGTTGTTGCTAAGGAGTTAAGCAAACAGCGACAAATTGAAGGATTTTGTGTGGCATTATTAGAAGAAGCATGTGCATTAAGAGAAGAAGATATTCAAAATCTGATCTTAGTTTTAGGTATTATTCCACCTCAATATATACATATAGCTGTAAATAATCATATTTCCTTAACAGCTCCTTCTTTGCTATGGTTAAAAGAAGTTTACGACTCATATAAACAACAAAAGCTAACAAAAAAACTTCATATTCATTTGAAATTAGATACGGGAATGAATCGGATTGGTATTAAAACACAAAAAGAATGTTTCGATATATTAAACTTTTTAAAAGATCATAATGATGTTTTTTATTTAGAAGGCATTTTTACTCATTTTGCTAGTAGTGGTTCAAAAGATGAGCATTATTATCAATATCAGATAAGTTATTTTGAATATTTGTTAAGTGTTTTTTCTGATGAGACTATTCCTTATATTCATGTCGAAAATACAGGAGCAGTTTTATGGCAAGATAATCAATTATCAAATACCGTTCGCTTAGGAATTGGATTATATGGACTGAGTCCAGAAGGTGATAAAAGAAGTTTACCAGTAGAACTTAAACCTGTTCTTTCGTTAGAGTCAGAGCTTAATATGATTAAGTATGTTAAGCCAGGTGAGTGTATTGGCTATGATAGTACATATATTACTGAGCAGTATGAGTGGATCGGTACAGTTCCTATTGGTTATGCTGATGGAATCAGGCGAAGCTTACAAGGGGCAGAGGTTATTGTTGCAGGACAGAAGGTGCCTATTGTTGGAAGAATTTGTATGGATCAATTGATGGTTAAATTACCTCAAGAATATCCAGTAGGGACTAAAGTGATTTTTATTGGTGCTGAAGAAGATTGTGTTAATTCAATAGATGAGTTAGCTAATTATGCCCAAACGATTAGTTATGAGTTGTTATGTGGAATTACAGATAGAGTTCCTAGAATATATATAAATGGGGAGGTTTGATGATGCGCAGTGAGCAACATAAAGACAATAAATTATTCAATAAAAAAACTGTAGTTATTATATTAATTATTTTAATTCTTATCTCTGGAATATTTATTTGGCAACAATCAAGAAAACAGGCAAAAGTTGAAGAGAAAATGAGTGAACAAGTCATTGATTTTTATATTGTTGATAATATTGAGCAAGTATTTATTAACGGTGTGGTAACACCAGTACAATCGAAAGAATTCATTAAAGATAATGCTTTAGGCACATTAGGACCGTTATTAGTAGCTAATGGACAAGTTGTAGAACCAGGGACTGTTTTGTATCAATATACAGATGAAACAACAACAGCACAACTTTCTGATTTAAAATTCCAAATAGAAAATCTACAGTTAGAAAAAGAACGAGCACGTAAACAGATGCAATTAGAATTAAATGAACTTAATGCTCAAGCAGCACCAGTGATGGTACAAGAAGGAGAAGAACTTGTACAAACAACCCCTGTACAAAATATAGAACTTGCGCGAGAAAGTATTCGTTTAAAATATGATTTATCAAGTTATGATGTTAAGATTAATCAACTACAAACGCAATATAATCAATTAGCAGGTAATAAAGTACATTCTGTTATTGCTCCATTTAAAGGAGTTGTGACTATTCCACAAGAACAAAATAGAGATAGTGCTATACTGACTTTAACTTCTAATGATTATTATGTAGAAGGACTGGTTAATGAAAGAGATGTATTAAAATTACGTCCTCAACAGCCTGTAAGTTTAAAGATTATTGCTACAGATAATACTTATCAAGGTGAAATTTTATCAATCAGTAATATGCCACAACAAACGAATCCGTCAGAAGGTGTTAATGTTGGGGGATTATCCAATTATACTGTGAAAATTGCATTACATGATGTTGCTGATATTAGAGAAGGATTTCATGTTCAAGGAAGTATTCAATTAGAATCTATAAAAATAGAATTACCTAAAGAAGCAGTCTTTGAAGAAGAAGGTAAGTATTATGTACTTATTGATGATTTTGGTGTTGTTGCAAAACGTAACGTTGATATTACAGAAGAAGGAGCCCAAGCAGGTTTTGTTATTATTACACAAGGTTTAGAGCCCCTAGATCGAGTCATTGTACGTAGTAAATTACCATTAGCTGAAGGAGATTTATTAGATATTGATGGAGAAATGACATTAATTAATGCATCAGATATTCAAGAGCTAGAGCACGAAACAGTCGAGTCTACAGAAGGACCACAACAGCCTCCAGAAGGAATCTATGATCAAGAAGAAACAAAATCAGATCAAAATCCAGAACAACCTAATGCTGATAAGGAAAGTACGCAACATTTGGAATAATTGTCTGATGATAAAGATAGGAGGGAAGGTATGATAAAAACAACAGGGGAACCCCCTCAAACTTTGATTAAATTAAAGAATGTAGATAAAGATTATTTTATTGGCAAAGAAAAGTTTTCTGTATTGAAATCTTTAGATTTAGAGATCAATACGGGAGAGTTTTTAATGATTATGGGGAAATCTGGTAGTGGGAAAACAACATTGATGAATATTATTGGTTTTTTAGATCAATTATCTTCGGGAACTTATTTATTTAAAGGCAGTGATGTCTCTCAGCTATCCGAAACCGAGAAATCTCATTTAAGAAATAAATATATAGGTTTTATTTTTCAACAGTTTTTCTTGATTCAATCATTAAATGTTATTCAAAATGTAGAATTACCCATGATTTATGCTGGTAAAAAAGATGCAAAGCAGCGTAAGAAAATTGCTGAATATTATTTAGACTTAGTAGGGTTAAAAGGTAAAGAACATGTAAAGACAACAGAATTATCTGGTGGGCAACAGCAACGTGTTGCAATTGCTAGAGCTCTTGTTAATGATCCCTTACTGATTATGGCAGATGAACCTACAGGTGCTTTAGATAGTGAGACCAGTACGGAAATTATGAATATTTTAAAAAAGCTAAATCAAGAAGGTAAGACGATTATTATGGTAACACATGATGGTGATTTAGTTTCTTATGCTTCACGTATGTTATATATGCAAGATGGTATGTTTTTGCGAGAAGAGGTAATACATCATGATTAAAAATTTAATTGTTAGTACTTTTCTAAGTTTAAGAGCACATAAATTACGTGTTTTTTTAACAATGATTGGTATCATTATTGGTATTGCAGCTGTCGTTACAGTATCTGCTATTGGTGAAGGTATGAAACGTGAGAGCATGAAAATGATTGAGACAACAGATGCAAATGTTATTCGTTTAATTTATCAGCCTAACTATGATGATGATGCAGCTCGAGCAGGACAAGCATTTCAAGATTTTTCATTGAGTTATACTGATTTGAAAGCATTAAGACCTATTGAACAAGTCAGTCAGATTAGTGCTGATTATCGTATGTTTGGCTTTGGTAGTTTAGAAGCTATTAGTGTATCGATTGCTTATTTTGGTGCTGCAGGAACAGCAGAGATTATGGCTTATGAAGAACCTGTAGCTGTTGCTTTTGGCCATAGTTTTACTGAAAATGAACAAGATCAAAATAAAATTATTTTAACTTATGAAGTTGTGCAAGAGATATTAAATGTAAGTCATCCTGAAGATATCATTGGTCAAGCAGTTGATATTGATGGTATTAAATTTCAAGTGATAGGAATTAAGCCCAAATCAGAAGATAATCCCCGAGGCTTTGAAGAACAAAGTTTTTATAGTGTAGTTCCTAAAAAAGCATTTAGAGCATTATCTAAAGATAAACCGATTCAAGCAATTAAGTTAAAATTAATGGATCAAACTGATCGAGCAACTGTGTTAAATGAGGCTAATGAATTATTATTGCAGCTTCATCCAGAATTAACAGGATCATTTGTAGAAGATAAGACAAATCAAGAAATGATTCAACAAATTGAAAGTGTTCTTCAAAGTATTATGTTAGGATTACTTTTTATCACGGCTATTTCACTTTTAGTAGGCGGGATTGGTGTGATGAATATTATGTATGTATCTGTTACAGAACGTAAGCGAGAAATTGGGATTCGTCGTGCTATAGGAGCGAAACCTCGAAATATTTTAATGCAGTTTTTACTAGAATCAGCTATTATTACTTTTTTAGGAGGTTTGATTGGTATTGGGTTAGGTGCTATTTTTGCACTATTAATTTCTTTATTTACCCCTTTAGAAGCTGTTGTGAGTTTAAATATTGCTTTGATTTCTGCAGGAGTATCTGCTGCTATTGGCATTGTTTTTGGAGTTGTTCCTGCTATTAATGCTTCAAGGATGGACCCTATTAAAGCAATTTATCAGTAAGTATGATGCAGTATAACTCTTTTATTAATTAAAAAAAATATGTTATACTATATAAAAATGCTAGATAAAGGAGTTTTTTTATGAAGCGTTTTATAAAAATGCTGATTCCTGTGGCAGTAATAAGTATAGGTTTGAGTTATGGTAGACTTACTGTATTAGCTGATGAAGGAACAGAAGTTCAACGCTCTACACGTTTTTCAATACTGAATAAATGGAAGTCAGATAAACAAAATGAAATAGACTCAATAGTTGAAGATAACACTTTAGATATGGGTAATGAAATAGATCAAGATCAACAGCATTTAATTCATCGTCCCAAAAGACAGTATCAGATGGATTTTTCATTATCTAAACTTTATTGGCCTAAAGATTTAATAATGACAGAAGAAGCATTAAAAGATTCTATTGAAGGTGAAGTGACTTTAGCTAAAAAAAGAGGGGTTTTAAGTAAAGAAACATTACCTAAAGAAGACTATGAAATTTTTTGGCAACAAGAACTTCCAGAACAACAAGGCCCTGTAGTATTTGAAATTCATTATACGGGAGATAAAGAGGTTACCAATCCGATTATTGAAAAAACTATTGAAGTCATTCGTATTGATGATAGAAATATGTATGCTTTTGGTTATGGTGAGCGATTACAGTTATTGTGGGATAAACCTTGGTTATTTTCTGCGAATGCAAAAGAGCCTACTGAAACTGAAATGAAAGATCATTTTAATCGTTTTATTCTCTATAATGTAAGAACTGGAAAAATAATTAAACGATTGGATAAAAATGATTATCAAGTTGCATTAAAAGAAGATTGGAAAACAGGAAATGGTATTACTTTAGAACAACCATTTGTATTTACTTATATCAATGAAGAACACTTAGAAGTCATAGAAAGATTAGGTACCAATCGAGAGTTTATTAAAAATATTCAAACGATTTTTAAGTTTAGTTTGAAAGAACCTGGATTACCAGAAGAAGATGATTATAAACCTCAACCTGTTGAACAAGATCCTGAAGTTCCCAACACAAAACCGACACGTCCTAACGTGTCTCGTCCAAGTCGTCCTAATAATAATTTAGGAAGTTTACGACCACAAAGTACATTAGCTACAAATAGGTCAAGATTACCACAAAATAGCACAAGATTCACTAGAACAAGCACAGCACCTGTAGCTCAAAAGAGATTAAGCAATTCGTTGCCACAACTTAGTGAATATAAAACATCTATTATTGCATGGGTTTTAGGATTTGTATTAATTACAAGTTCAATAATCCTTTACAAGAAGACATTTAAAAAATTATAAGGGATAAAAAGAGCGGACGAATAGATTGGCCGTTCTTTTTTCATGATAAGGAGTGATTATTATGGGAGAACAAACAGAACGTTTACAAATTGTAATTATTACAGGAATGAGTGGGGCTGGAAAAACAGTAGCAATGCAAAGTTTTGAAGATATGGGTTTTTTTTGCATTGATAATATGCCTCCTAGCCTAATCCCTAAATTTTGGGAGTTGATTAGAGAAACTGGTAAATTAACACGTATTGCATTAGTCATTGATTTAAGATCACGTTCTTTTTTTAATGAAATACAAGATATGTTGATTCAATTAGATAATACAGAAATTATTGACACTAGTATTTTATTTTTAGATGCTTCAGATGAGGAATTAGTTTCCAGATATAAAGAAACACGAAGAACGCATCCCATGGCAATGAATGGTTTGATTACAGAAGGTATTCGAAAAGAAAGAGCATTGCTTGAGGAGATGAAATATGAAAGTCAGTTTGTTTTAGACACAACAGATCTTACTCCAAGACAACTTCGGGAAAAAATTATGCGTGAGTTTAAAACCATTGATACTCATACTTTTCGTGTGGAATTAGTTTCCTTTGGCTTTAAATACGGCCTTCCTATTGATGCGGATATTGTTATGGATGTGCGATTTTTACCTAATCCTCATTATATAGATGAGTTAAGACCATTAACCGGACAGGATACACCTGTATATGATTATGTGATGTCATTTCAAGAAACTGAGGAATTTTATCAAAAATTAATCGATTTGCTGACAACAATTTTACCTGGATATAAGAAAGAAGGAAAAAATAATTTAACCATTGCGATTGGTTGTACTGGAGGGCAGCATCGTTCCGTTGCAATTACAGAACGTTTAGGGAAAGATTTACGCCAATTAGCTCCAACTAATATTACTCACAGAGATCAAGGGAAGCGTAAAGAGACGGTGAATCGTTCATGAAAACATATAGAATTAATAAACCTAAAATAGTGGTTATTGGTGGAGGAACAGGACTTCCTGTTATTTTAAAAGGATTAAAAAATGAAAGTGCTGATATCACAGCAATTGTTACTGTTGCTGATGATGGAGGAAGTAGTGGAGAGCTGGTTCGTAATATTAGTATGGCTCCTCCTGGAGATTTGCGTAATGTGTTAGTTTCTCTTTCTGCTATGCCTAGGCTATATGAAGATATATTTCAATATCGATTTAAAAAAACGGATGGGTTTATTGGTAATCATACTGTAGGCAATTTAATTATAGCAGCACTTTCAGAAATGAGAGGGAGCACATATGAAGCAATCCAGTTACTTGCAAAAATGTTACAAGTTGAAGGACATGTATATCCAGCTTCAGAAGAAATTTTAACATTACATGCACAGTTTACAGATGGTAGTATTGTTTCTGGAGAATCTAAAATTGCTTTAGAAGGAAAAAAAATAGATCATGTATTTGTTACAAATACACATAATAATGAAAAACCAAAAGCAGCCAGAAAAGTTATACGTGCAATTGAAGATGCAGATATGATTGTGTTAGGACCAGGGAGTTTATATACAAGTATCTTACCTAATTTAATGATTGAAGATATTGGTAAAGCTGTTGTTTCATCATCAGCAGAAGTTGTATATATTTGTAATATTATGACACAAAAAGGAGAAACAGAACATTTTACAGATGCTGATCATATTAAAGTATTACATAAACATTTAGGAACACGATTTATTGATACGGTATTAGTTAATATAGCTCCTGTACCTGAGACAGTTATGGATTTTGAAAAATATGATGAATATTTATTACAAGTTGCTCATGATCGAGAAGGGTTAGCTGAAGAACATGTTCATGTTATTGCAGATAATTTTTTAGAGTTAAGAGATCAAGGTGTCTTTCATAATGGGAAAAAGGTTGTCGAAGAATTATTTCAAATTGTATTAAAAGGAAAGTATTAATGTAAAGGATGAGAGCGATGTCTTATGCTGCAGAGGTGAAAAAGGAATTAACCTGTTTAGAAGTTCATAAAGAACATGCTAAAGCTGAATTAGCAGCCTTAATTAAAATGAACGGGATGTTATCAATTATGAATCATCACTTTATTTTAAATATTCAAACAGAAAATGCAGCCATTGCCAGACGAATTTATCTTTTATTAAAAGAGCATTATCAGCTACGTTCCGAATTGCTTGTTCGAAAAAAGATGAAATTAAAAAAAAATAATATTTATATTGTTCGGTTAAAAGAGCATGTAGAAGAGTTGTTAAATGATTTGGATATTTTAGAAAATGGTTTGTTAGTTCCAGGTGTTCCAGATATTATTATGGGCAATGAACAAAAAATGCGTTCTTATTTAAGAGGAGCTTTTTTAGCATCAGGATCTGTCAATAATCCGGAGACGAGCAGTTATCATTTAGAAATTTTTTCACAGGAAGAAATACATAATGAAGAGTTATGTATTATGTTGAATTATTTTAATCTTAATGCAAGAACGCTTGCAAGACGAAATGGTTATATTGTTTATTTAAAAGAAGCTGAGAAAATTACTGAATTTTTAATTTTAATAGGAGCCACAAATGCTATGTTTAAATTTGAGGATGTTAGAATTTTAAGAGATATGCGTAATTCTGTAAATCGATTAGTAAATTGTGAAACTGCAAATTTAAATAAAACAATTACGGCATCAGGAAAGCAACTTGAAAATATTCGATTAATAGACAAAACGATAGGACTTGCTGCACTTCCAGATAAATTAGAAGAGGTTGCTTTATTAAGATTAGAATATCCAGAAGCTTCTTTAAATGATTTGGCACAATATGTTCCGTCAGGTGCTATTAGTAAATCAGGAATGAATCATCGTATGCGTAAAATTAATGAAATTGCCACACAAATTAAAGAAGAACAATTGAAAGAAGAAAAAGAATAATTGAATATACTTGCTATTTTATAGATAGTTATTATAAAATGAAGAAGATTCTTAGTAATTAGGGGAGGAATAAAATGAATCAAGTACATACAAGTAAAAAGACCGATGCAGGACTTTCTAAGTTTTTTATGAGAGTTTATGGCTACATGATGGGTGCAGTCCTTATTAGTGCATTAACCTCTTTTTTTATTAATGCGAATCAACTCGCAGTCATTCAATATATCCAGCAAAGGCCAGGCACACTTTGGATGCTTTGGATTGTACAAATTATTTTAGTTTTTGTATTAGCAGGTAAGGGGATGAATAATCCAACATTAGCTATAGGTGGGTTTATTGTATATTCTCTGCTTATGGGAATTAGTCTAGGTATTACCTTATTGTTTTATACTAATGCCACCATTGTAGCAGCTTTTTTATCAAGTGCGGCAACATTTGGGACAATGGCTATTTATGGCTCTGTGACTAAAAAAGATTTAAATGTTTGGAGTTCTGCAATTTTTGGCTCATTAATGGGAATTATTGTAGCCATGTTATTAAATGTATTTTTATTAAAAAGTTCAGCAGTATCTTTATTAATTTCTATATTAATGGTTATTGTTTTTGCAGCTCTTACAGCTTATGATCATCAAAAGATGAAAATGTATTATTATCAGTTTGAAGGACAAGCTTCATTAAATGGTATTGCTGTATTTTGTGCTTTACAATTATATTTAGATTTTATTAATTTATTCTTAGCCTTTTTAAGAATTTTTGGAGACAATAAATAATCATAAAAAAACACACATGAATGTTCATGTGTGTTTTTTTAAGATTTTTGTTTTTGATATTTTTTAATTTCTTCTAATAGATATTTTGCGAAATGTTCATTCTTTGCTAATACAGGACCATGATAGTAAGTACAGTAAGTATTTTTATAAATGCTACCTTCTGTTTGATCTTCTCCATTATTCCCATAACCTTCAAGCACAGTACCTAATGGTTTTTGTTGTGTTCCTAGATAAGTTTTTCCTCCGTGATTTTCAAACCCAATTAAAGGTTCAGAAAAAAGCTCTGTTTGAATCTTAGCATCACCAATGAAACGATTATTTTCTTGATTGATCGTGTAGTGAGGTAGTGCATGAATGCCCATAATTTTTTCATTCTGTGCATTCATATAGTATTCTCCTAATAGTTGATACCCACCACAAATTGCAAGCATTACACCATTTTGTTCAATATATTGTATCAACGTTTCTTTTTTTTGTTGAATATCCTTAGAGACGATCAGTTGTTCAAAATCTTGTCCACCACCAAAAAAAACAAAATCAAATTGATTAGGATCAAATGTTTGATCAATACTGATAATTTGGATATTTAATGTTAAATTTTGTTGCTTAGCATAATAATCCAGTACTAATAAATTACCATTATCCCCATAAGTATTTAGTAAGTTTCCATAAAGATGACAGACATTGATTGTATTTTTTGTCATGATGTTTCTAACCCCTTTTTAATATAACCTTGTTCTGCAAGTGATTGTCTTAATGCAAGCATTGCTGTATACGTTGCTAATATATATACTTTTTTCGTTGGAAGATTTGGAATTTCTTGAATTAATGCTTCTAAATGATCAAATTCTGTTAATTTTTGATCAGGTATTCCAGCAACTTGAACGCGTAGTGTTAAATCTTTGACTCGTTCTCCACCAACAAACATATGTTCGAGAGGCATTTGTGTTAATTGTTCAAATTGACCATCCCAAATCCAACTTACATCAATACCATCTGCATAGTTGGCGTTTAAGAGCATAATACAAGAAAAAGGTTCTTGTGTTAAGTTCATCAGCTCAAAAACTTGATTAATACCTACTGGATTTTTAACAAGAAGAAGCGTACATTTTTTATCTTCTACAGTAATTGTTTCTTGTCGGCCGAATACTTGTTGATTGCTATCAAGTGCTTTTTGAATATCTTCAGGATTGACATCATAATAAAGACCAGCTGAAATAGCAGCAAGTGCATTATAGATATTATACATACCTCCTACATGAATACGATAAGGTTTATGATTTACAGAAAAAGTAGAACTGTTTTCTGTCATGTTTATAATATTAGTAACTTCATAGGTTAGTTTAGGACGTTGAAAATCACAATGAGTACAGTAATAATCCCCTAAATTACTGTATGTTAATAAATTGTAAGATAAAATATGATGACAATGAGGACATAAAATACCATCAGTGTTATAGTGTGGTGTTTGATCGGTTGGTGGTAGATGATTAAAGCCAAAAAATATTCTAGGATTAACAGTTGTTTTAGCATTAAAGATAGGCGCATCCCCATTACATAAAATAGGAGCCTTGGGGGCATTTTTAGCTCCTTCTAAAATTAAATCATAAGTTTTATAAATTTCACCATAACGATCCATTTGATCACGAAATATATTTGTGAAGATAAATAATTGAGGTGTAATATATTCTGTGATTCTTTTTAAACTGGCTTCATCAATTTCTAATACGGCAAATTTTTTTCCAGATTGACTTTTTTTAGGAGCTGTAAGGAAAGTGGTTGCAATTCCTTGAATCATATTAGAACCTGTAGAATTGGTTAAGACATGCCCATATTTTTGTTTTAAAATGTTGACAAGTAAAGCTGTTGTGACCGTTTTTCCATTAGTTCCTGTAACAACAATAATTTCATAATCTTTTGATAATTGTTTTAATAAATGTGGATCAATTTTTAAGGCAAGTTGTCCGGGTAAGCTACT
>JASLFJ010000142.1 GCA_030150665.1 Enterococcaceae bacterium | reverse complement strand
TATGTTCGATATGGAGGGGATTAATGCCGCTCTTAATGAAGTGATCGAATCGAAAGAGGTCAACGCCTATCAATATAGTACAACTGATGGGGAGCTCGTTCTGCAAGAGGAGATTGTTAAGTTGATCGAAGATCGCGGGATTGATGCCGTGTGCGATGAGATTGTCGTAACAAGCGGATCGCAACAGGGACTTGATCTGATCTCTCGAACATTTCTTGATGAGGGCGATGTGATTTTAGTTGAGCGTCCTACCTATCTTGCAGCTATTCAAGGATTTAAGTTAACCGGTGCAACGGTGGAAGATGTTGAAGGGGGGCCTGAAGGACTCAATGTGGATGCGTTAGAGGCACGCCTTAAAAAGGGGCCGATTAAAGCACTCTATATTGTCCCTACATTTGCTAATCCTACCGGCTCAACCCTCTCAGATGAGAAGCGAGAGCGTCTCTTAAAGTTAGCGGTAGAGCATAACTTTGTCATCTTTGAAGATGATCCTTATGGTGAGATCCGTTTTACTGATCAACTGGCTAAGCCGATCTACTCATTAGCAAAGAGTGAGAAGGAGAAAGAGCACATTGTCTATCTCTCTTCATTTTCTAAAGTTTTAGTACCGGGTCTCCGTCTAGGCTTTATTGTAACGAGCCGCAAAATTAGAGAGAAAATTGTGATCTGTAAGCAATCGGTGGATCTCCATACGCCCGTTTTATCACAACTTATTGTGGCTAACTATCTTAAAAGTGGTCGCCTTCAGCCGCGAATTAAAGAGATCTCTAAAGCATATCAGAAGCGTTGTCAGCATCTGATCGACTCCTTAAAAAAGCATACAGAGGGTAAGATCTCTTTTGATGCCCCTACCGGTGGGATGTTTCTTTGGGCTAAATTGCCGGAGGGAATGAGTGCAACTGAACTTCTAAAGCATGCGATTGATGCAGAGGTTGTCTTTGTGCCGGGAGCTGCTTTCTATGTGGGGATGCCAGAGGATAATACATTGCGTCTCTCATTTGCAACGGTGACTGAAGAGAGCGCAGAAGAGGCGGGTAAACGTCTTGCTATTGCGCTTAAAAATTATGAAGAGGCTATCGCAAGAGCATAGATGAAGCGAATGATAAGTAGCGAATGATAAGAGAGGGCGAGATTAATCTCGCCCTTTTTTGCCTTTTTTCTCGTTTTTTTATGACTCTCATTCTACTTGTCTCTTTGACCATGGTTATCTTATCGCAATGAGGGGGGAGATGTTGCTCCGCTTTGATCTATAATAGATATGTTATAATTGCCCTCTATTTTTAGGGATTATCTTAAGCTTACAAGCGTAAAGATAAGGGTGCTATAGAGAGCGAGATTTTTGGAGAATGTAAGATGAATAGTGATCAATATAGGACGATAACCGCAATGAGTGAGGATGAATTTGTCATCTCGCGAAGCCGTTTTATCACTTTTGCCTTACCGGTAACCTCTGAAGAAGAGATTGATGCACTACTCGATGAATATCGCAAACGTTATAACGACTCTCGCCATGTCTGCTACGCTTATGTTTTAGGGGAGCGTTATGAGCATTATCGTGCAAATGATGATGGCGAACCTTCGGGATCTGCCGGCAGACCGATTCTTGGACAAATTCGCTCCTTCGAGTTAACCAATGTTTTAGTGATCGTAGTTCGTTATTTTGGGGGGATTAAGTTAGGCACCGGCGGATTAGTCTCTGCTTATCAAGAGGGGGCGCGCAATGCGCTACAGAGAGCCAATATTGTCACGAAAACGATAGGGCTCGATGTTACCTTTACCTTCGATTATCCGGCAACAAATGAGGTTAATCACGTTATCAATGATCTAAATGCAGCGAAAGTGGCCGAGAATTACGGTATCAATTGTGAGATGACTTTAAGTGTGCGTGCTAATGATTACCCCGCGCTTTTAGAGCGTTTAGAGAAGGTTGATACATTGGTCATCTCTCATAAGTGTGATCTGACTTAAGGAAGGTATGCTGAAGAGGAAGAATTTATGGTCGACTTAGATTTTAAGTTCCTTATACGCTTACATTCTTAGATTGATAGCATTTGGGGTCTTCCTTTTCAGTAAAGAAAGGGGCGCGCTAATCACTAATGGAGCCTAAAATCGACTAAAAGGGGATTGTGATCTGAGGCATCCGTCTTAATCACCTCACTCTTCTCAAGTCGTAATCCGCGGTAGAAGACAAAATCGAGCGGAGAGTTGAAGAATGCTTTGCGATGATCATCATTAAAAATGACCGGCTTTAATCCCATTCTCCGTGTAAAAAGATAGAGGAGATGGCGTCTTTTTCGGCTCCAAGTGTTGAAATCGCCGGCAAAAATAACAGGACCATTATGGTTAATCACATGTTCTGCAATCGATTGGATCTGCTCCCGATAGATCTTAACCCCTAAACTGAAGTTGACTGAGTGGACATTCACCACCATCAAAAGCCGCTTATCATAGAGTGGATAGACTGTTACTAGCGCTGATTTTGCCAATCGTAAAAAGGGCTCAGTTGTTCGAAAAGGTCGGGTATAGAGTGGGTAG
>JASLFJ010000122.1 GCA_030150665.1 Enterococcaceae bacterium | reverse complement strand
ACTAATTAAATCTTCTTTAGGAAACTCTCTTTCATCACCAAGTACCTCTTTGCCAACATAAAGTTGCTGGGTTACTAAAAGATCTTCAGATATACGGTACGTCTGATCCGTACTGAAAGTTATTTGATACTGATTATACGCATTCTTTTTAATAGCACATACCCGGATAAACTCATCCATCAATGAAAAATCCTTTCTACAATAATTTAACTAAGCGCCTTTTTAAGATGTATTTGTATGAATACGATAAAAAAACTGGCTTCTTAAAATTAAGAACAGCCAGTTTTTTTATATTCAATTAAGCATGTAAATACTGTTTTACTTTTGATTTTAATTTACGACTAAGAGGAACGATAACTTCTTGACATGCACAATATTTATCAACAAAAGTTACAATATAACTTTCTTTATATTTTGGGAGTGCTGCTGTAGCTAACCACATATGTTTAATAATAATATCACGCTCTAAATCAGAAAGTTCTGTTAACTTTTCAGCATTTTTAACTGCCAAGCGAGGATGAACATAGGCATGTGTTCCTTCGTCAAATTTAGTATCACGCCAATCATAGTAAAATAAATCATGAAGTAATCCCGCACGAGCTGTTGCACGAGCATCACCGTTGAATTTTTTCGCTAAGCGATAACTTTTATAAGAAACACTAATACAATGATCTAAACGCGTTGTATAATGATGTTGCGTAAAATCTTTTAATTTTTGTACTTCTTCTTTTTCTAATAAATCTCCAACGTATGATAGATATTCTTCATCTTCATACCATTCCATGCTCATACACTTCCTCTGTTCGTTTTATTTAACCAAAGTATATCATAATTTTTTCGTTTCACCTAATCTTCTGCAATTCTTAACATTTTCTTAATAAATATATAAAATAAATATATAAATCTTAATGAATCATAGAAAACATTAAAATTCCTGCCGCGACAGCAACATTTAACGATTCAGCATCTCCTGGCATATCAATATATACCTTATAATCTAAATAATCCATTACATGTTCTGTAATGCCAGATCCTTCACTACCCATCACTAACACACTGTTTTCTGCCCACTGTAATTGTTGATAAGAAACAGCTGTATCATCAACAACAGCACCATAAAAAAAATAGTTCCTATCTTGAAGCATTTGAGCACAACCATCTATAGTTCCTTGCCAAATGGGCAGATGAAAAAGACTGCCTTGGGTTGCTCTAATCGTTTTATCATTATATAAATCAGCGCATCCTAAGCCTAGATACACACCTGAAAATCCAGCTGCATCTGCAGTACGAATCATAGTCCCTACATTTCCTGGATCTTGAATACGATCTAAAAACAAAATAGGGCCTGATATTTTTGCAAATGATACGTGATGATCTAATAAAGAGATCGTCGCAAAGATTTTTGGTGGACTTGGCTGTTGACTTAAACTCGCACTAACTTTAGGATCAATCACATAATAAGGAATATGCTTTGTCTGAAAATAAGTGGTATCTAGCTCTTGTTCTAAAAAAACACACTGAACTTGCTCAGGCATATGCAATAACACTTCTTGTACTAAATGTTCTCCTTCAATCAAAAATTGTTGTTCTTGAAGTCGATACTTTTTTTGGTGTAATTTTTTCAATGATTTAATCATTTTATTTTGTGGAGATGAAATATACTCAGTCATAATCAAAATCCTCTTGTTTTATAGTATAATCTATATTATACCTTATTTTAAAATAAGAAACTATGATCATTTTGTGATCATGTTAAGGAGGGCTTTTCAAAATGACCGTAGCAACACCTTTAAAACGTAATGAAATCCAAGTCATAGGCCGCGTTCAAGGGGTAGGATTTCGCTACTTTACAAAATTATTGGCAGATGAGTTAGGCGTATATGGATATATCTGGAATGCCTCTGATGGCTCTGTTTATATACAAGCAACTGCGCCTAAAGAGATTATGGATCTTTTTTTAGAGAAAGTGAAAACTTCACCTGCACCTATGGGAAAGGTAAAGAAGATGATAGTTAATACACTAGATCATTGTTCAACACCAGATGGCTTTTATATTATTTCTGAACCTCACCTCTAAAACATATTGCAATCCATACTTTTTTTAAGTATATTAAATCATAGCAGTATTTAATCGCAAGTTAGGAGGAGTCTATGAAGCAAAGAAAAAAATATCTTTACAGTGCATTAATGTTAAGTATCGTATTCTTTTTATCTGGATGTGTGAAAACGTATAAAGAAACAACAGGAGACCATCAAGCAGGAGATCCTACAGGAGAAGGATGGGTCTATAATTTACTTGTAAAACCTATGAGCCAGGCGATCAATTATTTAGTAAATCATTTTGATTGGAATTATGGATTTGCAATTATTGTAATTACTTTAATTGTCCGTATTATTATTTTACCTCTTGGCTTATATCAAGCGAAAAAAACAATGGTTCAGTCAGAAAAAATTGCTGCACTAAAACCTCAATTAGATATTATCAATAAAAATATTAAAGAAGCACAAACACAAGAAGAAAAATTACAAGCGAATATGCAACTACAACAGCTTTACCGAGAAAATAACGTTAGCATGTTAGGAGGTATTGGATGCCTTCCTTTACTGATTCAAATGCCCATTTTTACTGCACTCTTTTATGCAGCAAAATATACACCAGGAATCAGTGAGTCCACCTTCTTAGGTGTAGATCTTGGAAAACCGAGTTTACTGTTTGTCATTTTAGCTGGTGCAGCTTATCTGCTTCAAGGAGCGATCAGTCTTATTGGTGTCCCTGAAGAGCAGAAAAAGACAATGAAAACAATGATGTTTACCTCACCTATTATGATTGTTATGTTATCATTAAGTGCTCCTGCTGGTGTTTCGTTATACTGGATTGTCGGTGGAATCTTTGGATGTATTCAAAGTTTAATTACTAACTTATATCATAAACCAAAAATCCGTAAAGAAATTGCTGAAGCATTAGAAAAAAATCCCCCTAAAGTGGTCGTTGATGAACCTGTTCGGAAAGATGTTACTCCTAAAACATCAACACCTAAAGCGCAATCCATCACAACAACACAACAAAAAAGACGAAACGAAGGAAAACAACATAAAAAACAATAAGTTCATAAAAAAAGCGACGATCTTTAAAGATCATCGCTTTTTTGTTTTCTTGTAATATGTATACTTATCTTTTAATAATTATCTATATTATGTGATCACTATTCATTGTTTGCATGAGCGGTAAAAGCATATGTATGATTCAGTAAATAAGGTGTATAGTATCCAACAATATCATTCATCGGAAATACTTCATCAGGTAATACAAAACCTAAAACATCTTGCATATACGCTTTTCTTCGTACAAGACGCTGCCATACTTCAGGATACTGTTCTTGAATTTCTTGTTGTAATAACTTATCTGCAACAAGGACAGGGTCTTCACATCCAGCACCTGCATATCCTGCAACTTTTGGAATAATATCAATTTGATATAGTTGACCACTTTGAATCTGATGTGTTGATTTTGGATAAATAGGTGAAGACAACCACTCTTCTTCTGCTGTTAAATGTCCCGGATTAAGAGACCAGCCGTAATCTGCTTGTGGTAATACGTTTTCAATAGTTTGATATAACTGATCTCCTGTCGTTCCAATTGTTAAATGACGAAGCCATGTTGCCACTGCATGAAAATAAGGACCTGCAACACGTGCAACATAATCTTGTTCTTCTTGAGGTAGTTGCCCTTCATTTACAGCAACATACCCTGCTCGACTACTTAATCCACCACGGTAGCCAACTGTCATTGAAAAACGATCCCCTAATTGAATCTCTTTATCTCGAGGATAAAGCTCAGCATGTTCAAAACGACTCCCCGTTGCACAAATGGTTGTCACTGTATTAGGCTGCCCTTCTTGTGCTAAATACTGTGCTACATCTCGCTCTGTTTTGCCAATAGCTAGACTCATTAAAGAACGGAATACCCCTACTCCAGAAAGGGTTGCACCGTATTCATAATGTGCCACCTCATTAGCATTAACTTGTGTTCTAACCCCTATTCCTGGAGCAATAAACTGATCTGCAAAAGGAACAAGCTGTTGTTCATCTAATACAAACTGACGTAATGGATCTATAATCATTGCAGGTAAATCATATAAAGTTACCTCTTGATCTTGATGTAGTAACTTCCAACCGACAATCCCAATTTTAGACTCTGGAGTTAGCCTTGATTGTTTCAAATACTCAGAAAATGGCTTAGCACCTTTCATCGGTTGGTTTGGCAGTGAAAAGTAAGGAACATGAACCGCTTCTGCGAAGAGGCGAGAAAAATTAGCCATCTTTAAATTTTCATTTCCTAACCATAAAAAATGAGGGCCTTGTTTGTGAAGTATAAGACATGCTTCTTCAAATCTTGGAATAAATCCTGTTAAGTATTCAAAATTGCCACTATGCTCCCTATCAGCATAAATCAATACCGCATCAAGTCCTGCTTGTTCCATTCTTGTTTGAATGTTTTCCACACGCTGTTTCATCGTTGCTTCACTTAATAAAACAGGAGTCATTGTTTGTGTAATCTCTGGTAATGAAATATTTTTTAACATATTATTGGCTCCTTTATTTCTTCTTATTTCTTCGACTTCTCCGTGTCACATCGGAATGGTTAACTTCTTGTTCTGGTAATTTCATCATTAATGTCACATGATAAGGCTCAGAAAAACGCAGCCCATCTTGAACAAAATCTCCACCTGTAATCAGTAACCCGACTGGTTTCATATCCGATAAATCTGGAGATAAAACAACTTTACCAATCTTTGTCAGTTCTGTAAAATTTTTACCAATGGATACTTCATAAATGTGTGGATCTTTTTGTTTTAAGTGATAATAAGGATAAAGCGTGTATTTATCTAGTAAATAACCATCTTGAGATGTTATATCATTTGTTGGAATCACGTTTTCATCCATCAAATAAGTAATATGTTCTGCTAAGATCAGTTCATAATCTTCGACAAATTGAATCGGTACTTTCTGATACTGAATACTATCAAAGGAATTTGAGGGATGCTGGGTAGTTTTTGTGGGACTGACAGGTGGCCCAAAAGCATCTTCTGGTAAATATTTAACAAAAAGCTGTGTGACATCAAACTTAGAATTTTTATTCAAAAAATAATAAAAAAAGTTTAAAATGGTAAAATAAATTAATACGATTAACAGTAACGTATATAAACCAAATTGTAAATAATTACCATTATTCCAAAGCCCCACAATAACACGAAAAATAAATAATGTCGGCACAATACTTAACAGTGTATAGGCCCGGTTTAAATATTTTGTACTAATATTTAAATATCCTAAAAACTTATTAATACTATTAATAAGATCAATTAAAAAGCTCATCTTGCCACCTCCTTAACGATATACTTAACGAGCGGCTTTGGTTTCTTCAGATCGCTCTTTTGGTTTTGATTCTAAAGAACCTGACTCAGAGTGTGCTTCAGGTACTTGCTCTTGTGCAGGTTCTAGATGATCAGAAGACTCCGTTTCTTGAGATCCTTCTATATCAGGAATGGATTCTTTTGTTGTCTCTTCTGGTTCATTTTGTTCTGTTTCACTAGGCATCGTTGTATCTATAGTTTCTGTTCCTGCATTTTTTGTTTTTTTCTCTGCTTCTGAAGTTGATGTTGTTTTCTTTTCATCTGATGATTCCATTTGTGTTGTTGAATCATCAATACGATCAACAGTCTCTGTAGATTTAATCTCTTGCCCACTTGGTGGTCGGTAACTTGAACTATTAATCACACTTGTTGCTGTTGCGACAAGTGTAGAAATAGTAAGCACCGCTAACGGTTTTAAAATGGGTGGAATATTTTTCATCAACATCCCTCCTTAATTGCGCCATTATTTTTTAATAATCATATCAATCGCTTCTTGAATTTTTGCTTCTTGATCTTGATTATCAATCGTATCTTCTAATAAACAATGTTTTAAATTCTCCGCAGCCACAATTCCCATCACACGATCAATACTAGAACGTACAGCAGTTAATTGAATCATAATATCGCGACACGGTTGTTCTTCTTCAATCATTTTTTGTATTCCTCGAAGTTGTCCTTCTGCACGCTTTAATCGATTAATAATCATTTTATCACAAGCCAAAATCTACATCTCCTTTATCCTTTTAATGCATTCAGTCGTGCAATACCCACTGTAAAGGCAGCTGTTAATGAAGGAACACATCGAACGGTTTGGACCATTGATTCTGTAATTCCTCCAGAAGTTGCCATGTGTGTGATATAGGATTTTTGTTGGTCAATTTGTGTTATCTCTTGAATCTGCTGTTTAGCCCAACATATAATCTTTTGAATCATATCATTTGCTTGATAGTGTGCTAATAATTCATCGATTGCCTGTTGAACCGTATCTTCACCAAATGAATGACTGAGTTGCAACAAAACAGCAGGCAGACAAATTGCTACCGTAAATAAATCTAAATCTTCTTCTTGCTTTATCGAAATCTCTGTTTGTTTTAATAAACGAACACTCATCTGCTGTTTTTGATCTTTAGGATAGATAGCTAAAAGTCCTGTACCACGAATAATACTCTCAGGTCCACTACACATCATACGATACGTGCGTGCAGAGCAATCTTTAGCTAATTGATCTAAAGAAATCCCTGCCATCACAGAAACTAAATATTGCTCCGGTCTTAAATACTGAGCTAACTTAGCACGTAACCTTTTATAATTTTGAGGTCTCACCATTAAATAAATGAAATCACTTTCTTGAATGAGCCCATCTAAATCACAGACACTTTCTTCCCAGCCATGATTTTGAATATACGCTTTTGTATGCGGACTGCCTTGGTATGTGATTTTGATATGTGATTTTGCGATACCATTTTGATGAATTCTTTCTGCAAAGGCTCGGCCTAAATGACCAAAACCAATAATACCAATATTCATAGATGCCCTCCTTTAATGTTTTATTCTATCATATATCCTCACATATAGACAATGAAGGGTCTATCTTTACTTATTTCTTAAAAAACATATATAATAAACTCACATCATTAGATTTATAAAGGAGTGTTTTTTTGTGTATTTTAAAGATCCTCATAAACTGTCAGCACTATTTTCTAAAACATCTTTAACGATCACCCAAAAAATACAAACGGAGCCTCCTCCAATGTATCATCCTGATCTTTCCTTTTATTGGGCAACACCTGATCAAAAAGAGATCAAAGTAGGATACGGAACCTGTCTACAACTGATTAGTGAGGATCTAAACGCTCCTTTAAAACACATCCAAACCCTAATACATTTGATCAAAAAACATACAAAAGATCTTCCTCTTTTATTTTTTGGCGGAACTGCTTTTCATGCTGCAGAATGTTTAAAAAAGACCCCTTGGGCCCCTTTTTATCAAGCAAGTATGATCTTACCAGAATATCTTTATGAACTAAAAGATGGACAGTGGTTAGTAACGCATTACCGGCGTTCAGATCAACAACCATCCGCTACGCCTCAGCCTAGTAAAAAAACGTTTCAAGCCGTCACTCCTTCTCTTATATTTCAAGAACAACAAACTCCTTTATATATGGAACTGATTCAAAAAGCAAAAGCACAAATTCAAGCAGGATCCTTTGACAAAGTGGTTCTCGCTCGGTATATAAAAGCGCCGTTAACACAACCGAGTTCCTATTATCAATCTGTTCTGTTTGATCATTGGCTTACGTATCCAGCACAAGGATTTAGATTTTGGTGGCAGTGTCAAAATACAGTATTTTTCGGACTGTCTCCAGAGCTATTAATTCAAAAACAAGGAAAACACCTACACACAATGGCACTAGCAGGGACGTTAAATCTTACTGAAGATCCTAATCAGCTATTAAAGGATCCTAAAAATTTATCAGAACACCAATACGTTGTTGATTTTATAAAACAACAGTTATTGCCAAATACTCATAAGCTAACCGTCCCTGACAAACCGAAAGTGATAAAAACACCAAGTGTTTATCACCTATACACTCCATTTAAAGCAATCAGTCAAGAGCAAACTTCAGTTTTAGACTATATTAACTTACTACATCCCACCCCCGCACTAGGAGGCATGCCTCAAGATAAAGCACTTCAATGGATAAAGCAGTATGAACCTTTTTGTAGAGGATATTATGCTGCACCTATTGGCTGGGTAGATCAAGAAGGAAATGGCTCTTTTGCCGTTGGCATTCGCTCTGGACTTTTAAGTCCTAATGCATGTTACCTTTATGCTGGAGGAGGCATTGTAGCACAATCCGATCCTCAAGAAGAATATCAAGAAACACGAAATAAATTAGCGACTTTATTATCAATGATTGGAGCGAGATAACTTATGGATCCATTAACGCATTATATGCAACGATTTGTACAACAATGTATTGACCAAGGAGCAACGACATGTGTGATCAGTCCTGGATCACGATCAACCGCACTCGCTTATGCGTTTGAAGTGCATCCAAAAATGCAAACACTTATTCATATCGATGAACGCTCAGCGGGTTTTTTAGCACTAGGTATTGCTAAAGCGCAAAAAACACCTGTGTTATTACTATGTACTAGTGGTACAGCTGCTGCAAACTATTTACCTGCAATCGCAGAAGCATCACAAGCAAGAATTCCTTTAATTGTCATTACCTCAGATCGTCCGTTAACCTTGCAAAATATTGGAGCACCGCAAACAATGGACCAAAACCAACTTTACGGCAATCACGTAAAGTATAGCCTAACACTGCCTGAGCCTCGAGACCCACATCAGCCGATTCATTATATGAGACAGCAACTTCAAAAAATGATTGCTTTAGCCACAACCGATCCACTAGGTCCTGTTCATCTGAATCAGCCCATTGCAGAACCTTTTTATAAGTATCATAAACATCAGCTATCTCCTAAGCCAATCAAACATGAACCTGCCCATCAAGAACTCACACCAGCAATGATCCACACCCTCATAAATGAACAAAAAAAACAAGGTTGTTTTCTTCTAGGACAACTCGATCATTTAGAGCATTTCACCGATTTTTGGCATATGGCACGTCGCTGGAATTGGCCTATTTTCATTGATCCTTTATCCAATATGCGTTCATTTGTCCCTAAAGAAGTTGCTCATCTTTGTATTGACCGTTATGATATCCTTTTAAAAACGACACATCAACTACCCGCTCCTGAGTGTATTATTCAGTTTGGTGCTCCGTTTATTTCAAAATCACTCAACCAGTGGTTAACAGCGACTAAGCCAAAGACGCACTTAATTATAGATCCCAGTCCGTTTTATAAAGATCCAACATTGACTGTAACTCAGCACTATCAAATGCAACCTCAAGTGATGTGGCGCTATAAATGGCCACAACAAGACCCTACTTCGTATACCTCATTGTGTCAACAACTCAACCAACATATTCATCAGCTTGAGCAACAATTTTTTTTATCTTTAAACGATCATAAACCGACAGAAAGCAGCTATACCCGTACGTTAATTGATGCGCTACCTGAGCGTAGTCTACTTTTTGTCAGCAACAGTATGCCCATCCGAGATATTGATAGCTACTTTAGCGTAACATCAAAAGATGTATTAATTTATGCAAACCGTGGTCTTAATGGTATTGATGGTATTATCTCTACAGCGTTAGGCACACAGCAATATACAAAGCGACCCTTATACTTATTCATCGGTGACCTTGCATGGCTTTATGATCAAAATGGGTTATTAAGCCTCACATATAATCCACCATGTGCCCCTGTAATTATTGTTCTTATCAACAATCAAGGTGGTGGTATTTTTGAACATCTCCCTCAAGCACAAGATGCTACCTATTTCAATCGCTTATTTAAAACCCCACCAAACACATCACACACTCATCTAGCACAAGCACATCATATAACGCATCATCAAGTAACAGAGCTTAATGAGTTAACAAGACACTTAGAATCTGTAAATAATTCACCAATGGTAACGGTATTAGAATGCATCTGTGATAGTGAGGCCAGTGCAAAAATGCGTGCTCGCTATGCTGAGTTTATCAAACACAATCTTTCAGGAGGCTTATAATGTATACGCAGTATCAACAATTCGGTCCACAACAAGCCCCCACCCTCTTATGGCTTCATGGCTTTATGGGACAACAAAAAAATTGGTGGCCTGATCTTTTAAACTACACAACTCAGTATTCCTGTGTTACGATAGATTTATTCGGTCATGGTACAATGAAATATATTCCAAGACCTTATACCTTTTCTTATCAAATAAACACCTTACATCAGTATATCACGCAACATATCAAACGTCCTGTGACCTTCATTGGCTACTCAATGGGGGGCAGAATCGCGTTAGCTTACGCACTAACTTATCCAACATGGGTAAAACAGCTATATTTAGAAGGTGCTCATCCAGGTCTTGTGACAAAAACAGAGCGACGAAAGCGGCAAATGCAAGATCAACAGCTCGCCCAAACTCTAATCCATAAAGGGTTAGTTTCTTTTGTTGATGCTTGGGAGCAGCTTCCTTTATTTGCCAGTCAAAAACGTCTATCTCCAGAAGTTCAAGCTAGTCAACGTAGCTTAAGGCTAGATAATGATCCTATACAGCTGGCAAGAAGTCTACGCTTTATGGGCACTGGCAAACAACCTAACTTTTGGCCTTATTTATCAAGACTCAACATGCCAGTCCATTATATTTGCGGAGACTTAGATGATAAATTCAAACGCATCGGTCAAGCTTTAATCAATGAAGTACCTAATGGACAGCTTTACTGTAAAACAGGGGTTGGCCATAACGTTCACTTAGAATCCCCTGATGAGTATCATCATTATATTTTAACGACATTAAAGGAGTGAATTCAATGAGTACAGTAAACTGGCAAATTGCCTATCCTAACTATACAGACATTATTTATGAAGTAGCAGAAGGTATCGCTAAAATTACGATCAATCGTCCTGAAGTGCATAATGCGTTTCGTCCACAAACTGTTCATGAATTGATTGATGCATTTTCTAGAGCACGTGATGATCATCATGTTGGGGTTATTATTTTAACAGGTGCTGGTGGTAAAGCATTTTGTTCTGGAGGCGATCAAAAAGTCCGCGGTACAGGAGGATATGTCGGCGATGATCATATCCCACGTCTTAATGTTTTAGATCTACAACGTCTTATTAGAGTTATTCCCAAACCCGTTATTGCTATGGTAGCCGGTTATGCGATAGGTGGTGGGCATGTGCTTCATTTAGTTTGTGATTTAACGATTGCGGCCGATAATGCAATATTTGGCCAAACAGGACCTAAAGTAGGATCCTTTGACGGAGGATACGGTTCAGGTTACTTAGCAAATATTGTCGGTCAGAAAAAAGCACGAGAAATTTGGTTTTTATGCCGACAATATTCTGCACAAGAAGCACTGGAGATGGGACTGGTAAATACCGTAGTTCCTTATGAAACATTAGAAGAAGAAACTATTCGTTGGTGTCAAGAAATGCTAGAAAAAAGTCCAATGGCCCTTCGCTTTATTAAAGCTGCCATGAATGCAGAAACAGACGGACTAGCAGGCATTCAACAGCTAGCTGGAGATGCAACGCTGTTATACTATACAACAGAAGAAGCTCAAGAAGGACGAGACGCTTTTAAAGAAAAACGTGCTCCTGATTTTTCTCAGTTTCCAAGATATCCATAAAAAGAGCGCAAGCTCTTTTTTATTTTATCATCATCAATAAGAGGTGGCTTATGATTACTAACTTACTCTATAAACAAATGAAACTAAGACCTAACCATCCTGCATTAATAACAACGAACACAACATATTCATTTCAAGATCTATGGATAAAAACAACACAAATAGCGTTTATCTTAAAAAAACACTTACCTACTAACACAAAGCGTATTGCCCTACTGCATCAACAACATCCTGATCTTTACCTCACCATCTTAGCACTTTACCTTTTAAATATTGAAATCGTACTCTTACATCCTAAATTAACGATAGAAGAGTTACAAAAACAAATTAACGATGCGCATCCAGAAGCATTAATCACAGATCCTTCTCTTTATCACTTTAATGATATATCCATACCTTCAATTGATCTATCACAAACGATCACAGCACTTAATGATACGCTAGCCTGTTACTTACCTGATCAACAATGGGATTTAAAAGCAACGTGTTCTATTATGTACACATCAGGAACCACTGGTACCGCAAAAGGAGTACGGCAAACCTTTGAAAATCATATTAGCAGTGCTTTAGCAGCACAGTTAGCTTTAGATATTACAGAACAAGATTGTTGGCTATGTGTCTTACCCCTTTATCATATTAGCGGTCTTTCTATTTTAATGCGCTCATTAGTCACAGGCTGCAGTGTCTATCTTTTAGAACAATTTAATGAATCACACATTGTTAATCTAATCCATACACACACCATTACAATCGCCTCTTTAGTCGATACACTCGCCCAACGCATACTCTTAGCTTATAAACAACCTACTCATTTAACACATTTTAAAGGGTTTTTAATAGGAGGGGCTGCACTAAGTCAAAGAACGGTTTCTCTAGCAAAACAAGTAAAAATCCCCCTTTATGCATCTTACGGCATGACTGAAACATGCTCACAAATATTAACCCATCCTGTAGACAGTACCCAATCCCCTCCTTATACAGTAGGAACTCCTCTTTTAGGAGTTAACATACATATTCATACAAAAACACCACACACACCCGGAGAACTATGGGTTAAAGGCCCACAAATGAGTCCAGGATATATCGGTCATGCACAACAATTAACAAGCTACAACGATCAAGGTTGGTTTGAAACAGGAGATATTGCCTATCAAGATACACAAGGACATGTATATATTTTAGACCGAAGATCAGATCTTATTATTTCTGGAGGAGAAAATATTTACCCTGCAGAAGTAGAGCATTGTTTAAAACAACATCCAGCCATTTATGATGCAGGTGTTGTAGGGATTTATGATAACTTATGGGGCATGCGTCCAGTAGCTTGGATTGTCTTAAAAAAACCTTGTACTTATCAAGAATTACATGACTTTTGTCGTAAACATCTTGCCTCCTATAAAATTCCAGATCAATATTACGTCACCGATACTTTACCTAAAAATCACCTCAATAAACTCAAAAGAAAGGAGCTTGCGCATTGGACGAAAGATCCATCCAAACAATTACATTAACGAAAGTAACATTACCCTTAAAACGCCCCTTTCAAACAGCCAAACAAACCATCAAAATGCGCTCGATTATTTTAGTATCTGTTGCCACACAAACACAAATAGGATGGGGAGAATGTGTTTCTTTTGACACCCCATGGTATCATCCAGAAACTTTAGAAGATTCGTGGAATTATTTAATTGATCATTTAATTCCTTGGGTCAAAGCTCAAACAAAGTCTGTAACCCCCTATGATATCTACCAACATTTCTTAACACACAATCACACACATCCCTTTGCTCACAGTGCTTTAGAACAAGCATTATGGGATCTTCAAGCAAAACTTGAAAATATACCGTTATACGTTCTTTTAGCACAAAATACAGGTCCTGATAACACACCCTTAACAGCTCATGTGCCTTCAGGGATTGTTTTAGGAGATATATCACTATCTGATAAGACTCATCAAATAATAACACGCGCCCAACAACAACAGATCAAACGCATCAAAGTCAAACTTTCGCCAAAAACCTCTCTAGATACACTGTATCATTTATGTAGTACTTATCCTCATCTGTTTTGGGTTGCAGATGCGAATGGATCTTTAAATAATCAGCCTTTATCTTGGTGGCAGGAACTTAATCACATTCCTTTAAATGCATTAGAACAACCTTACTCAGTAGATGACATTCATCAACTGGAAGCTCTTAAAGCCTATTGTACTTTAAATATCGCATTAGACGAACAAATAACATCTTTGGAAGAATTGATCACACTCCATCAACAGGTTCCTTTTGATATGGCGGTATTCAAACCGAGTCGATTGGGTGGAACACTTGCAACACTACAATGTGTAAATTATGCCACTGCTCATCACATTCCTTTTTGGTTTGGTGGCATGATTGAAAGTGGTATTTCAAAAGCTCATAACTTATCTTTAGCAAGTAGTATCAACACAACACAACGGTTACCTAGTGAATTTAGTCCTTCTGATTATTTTTGGCAAAAAGATATCATTAATCCTAAATTACAGCTTCAACAAGGAAACTTAATCTTACCGGAAAAACCAGGAATCGGAGTTACTCCTGATCTTGCGCTTATCAAACATTATCAACAAAATCAATACAAAGTAACACTTCACTTTTAATCAAAAAGTTAGGACTTAGGTAGCGATTATACTACCTAAGTCCTAACTTTTTGATCATAAATAGATGATCTATATTTATTGACGTTCATACATTTCAAAATAATGCGGAACTTGCTCTTCAGAACTTCCTTCTGCCCGAGCAATCAACTTCCAATGATCATCAAGATCTGGAGCATAAGCATCTCCTATAACAGGATAATCAATCACTGTGCGAAATACATACTGCATATCTGATAGTGTCTGTCGATAGATATCAGCTCCACCCATCACAAAGACTAATTGTTCACTATCTTGATAATCTCGAACAATATCTTCCCAATGATGATAAACAAGCACACCTTCTGGTACGCTATAATCTTTTTGACGCGTTAGTACAATCATTGTCCGATCAGGTAATACATATTGATTCATGCCCTCAAATGTTTTTCTTCCCAATATTACAACACTATCTTGTGTCATTAATTTAAAAAATTTTAAATCATTCGGGATATGCCAAGGCAATACCCCCTCTTTTCCAATGACCCCCTCTTGATTTTGTGCCCAAATAGCTGCAAACATCATACATCCTCCTTTATATATATTTATACAGCCACAGGGGCTTTAATCGGTGGATACGGATCATAACCGGTAACTTGAATATCATGAACCGTATAATCACGGAGTGATTTACCAGGTGTAATCACCAGTTTAGGTGCTTCTTTTGGTGTTCTTGATAATTGTGTTTGAATTTGTTCCATATGATTTAAATAAATATGAGCATCACCTAACGTATGTATAAACTCTCCGACTTCAAGACCTACTTCTTTGGCAATTAGATGCGTCAAAAGCGCATAACTAGCAATATTAAACGGAACACCTAAGAAAATATCTCCACTGCGTTGATATAGCTGACAACTTAACTTGCCGTCTAACACATAAAATTGATACAACGTATGACATGGCGGAAGCGCCATCATAGGTACATCTTCAGGATTCCATGCAGAAACAATCATACGTCTAGAATCAGGATTAGTTTTTAATGTATCAATAACTTGAGCAAGTTGATCAATCACTTCCCCTTGTGTTGTTTTCCAACGACGCCACTGAGCTCCATAAATATTACCTAATTCGCCAAACTTTTGCGCAAAAGCATCATCTTCTAAAATACGCGTACAAAATTGTTGATGTTCCTGATCGTATTGTTCCTTAAATAGTGGATCTAATTGACTGCGTCTACCAAAATCAGTCATATCAGGCCCCTTATATTCATCACTTAAAATATATCTCATAAATGCCCATTCATCCCAAATATGATTATTATGTTCTAATAAATAACGAATATTGGTATCTCCGCGTAAAAACCAAAGTAACTCACTTACAATCAGATGAAAAGGCACCCGTTTTGTGGTTAGTAAAGGAAAGCCTTCAGATAAATCAAAGCGCATTTGATAACCAAAAATACTTTTTGTTCCTGTCCCTGTCCGATCTGATTTTTCAACACCTTGTTCTAATACTGTTTTAGCCAATTGAAAATACGTTAAGTCAAAATGATTCACTGACATATGCACTTAGCTCCTCCCACCGTTCATAATCCTTATAATACTGTTGTTCTAGTTGCTCTTTTTGAGTCTGTAATATAGCCAGCTGTTCATATTGATCAGCAAGCTCTTGCATCTCACACTCAACGGCTTCTATCTCTGCTTCTAAAGTAACAAGCTCTTCTTCTAACTGAGCAAACTCTTGTTTTTCTTTCCATGTTAATGTTGTTTTCACTTTAGGCTTTTGAGACGTTTCTGCTGTTTCTGATAATCGCGCTTGATGTGTTTTTTGTTTTTCTTTTTGTTGATACAGTGCCATCTGTTCAAAATAAGTCACAACATCTTCTGTTGTTTCTAAAATCGTATGGTCCTCTTGAATGACCCATAATTTTTCAGCCATCTTATCTAAAAAATATCGATCATGACTGATTGATAATACCGCTCCTGAAAACTCGGTTAAGTATTGTTCTAGAACTGTTAATGTTTCTACATCAAAATCATTAGTAGGTTCATCCAATAATAAGACATTAGGTCCTTTAGCTAAAATCCCCAATAAATATAATCTTTTCTTCTCTCCACCTGATAATTGATGAATTTTCATACCATGCATGGATCTTGGAAATAAAAAGCGTTCAAGCCATTCTGTGACACTCGTTTCTTGTTGTTCTAGCTTAATTTGATGTCCAGCTTGTTCTGTTAAATACTGAATAACGCGCTGATCTTCATTCATATCAATATGTTCCTGTGTATAATAACCGATACGCACGGTCGGCCCTAGCTCATAAGTCCCTCTTGTCCATGATTTTTTACCGGCTAAAAGATCAAAAAAAGTACTTTTTCCAATGCCATTAGGCCCAATAATTCCAATACGATCTTGTGGTAAAACACGTAAAGTAAGATCTTTAAAAAAACAACGATCTTCTGTTTCATAAAAAGCATGGTCCAGTACAAGTACTTTTTTACCTAAACGATGTTCTGCACTAGATAATGCATGATGTTCTAAGGCAGATGATTGTTCTTTTACAGATTTTTTTAATGATAAAAATCGTTCTTGACGTGCTTTTTGGCGTGTTCCTCTGGCTTTAATGCCTGACCGCATCCAAGCAAGTTCTTGTTGATAAAGCCGTTGCTGTTTATGTGCCAATTTTTGTTGCATCACTTCTTCTTCTGATTTTAATAATAAGTACTGCTCATAATTTCCTTGATATTCTGAAATATGCCCTTCAGTTAATGCATAAATTTTAGTTGCAACTGTATCTAAAAAATAACGATCATGCGTAATAAATAAAATAGTTCCAGGATATTGTGCTAAATACTGGCTTAACCACTGAATAGAAGCATAATCTAAATGATTGGTCGGCTCATCTAACAATAAAATATCACTTCTTTGTGCTAAAACTTGTGCTAAAGCTACTCGTTTTTTTTCTCCTCCAGATAATGTTCCCATCAATCGATGAGGATCTCCGAGTTTAAGTTGTGTCAGTAGCGTATTAATAAAGGTTTGTGTATCCCAAGCTTGTGCTTGTTCCATCTCTTCTTCGGCTGCTTGATATTCTTCTTGTACACGTACACTACCTCCATCAGATAATAAGCGAATCAACGCATTTTCATAGCGCTTTACCGCTTGAAACTCGATAGGTCCATCAGATAAAATGGCTTCTAAAATCGTTTGTTTTGGGTCAAATACTTTATTTTGTGATAAATATACAAGTCTTTGATCTTTAAAGCGCTCAATCTGTCCTTGATCAGGAATTACAGCACCTGATAATATATTCAGTAATGTTGACTTACCCGAACCATTAAGCCCGATGAGTCCAATCCGGTCTCCTTTTTTTATAAGAAATGAAACATCATCTAATAATGTTTTCACACCATAATGATGCGATATCCCGGTTGCTTTTAATACATACATAGTGTGCCTCCATATAAAAAATATAATGCCCTAAACAAAAACTTTTCAAAATAGAAAACGAGTTCTATTTTGAAAAGTTCACTCATTGATATGATTAATGACTGCGACTTGGAATATCAAGAACAGCTTGATCTAAAATATGTCCTTTCATCGCTTTACGCAACTCATTCATATAAAATCCTTCAGATAAATCTAAATGACAATCTAATGCATAAACTGTAAGCGTATAATCATGTGTTTGATCTGGTGGTTGTGGTCCAATATATCGATAATAAAGTTTCGGATCAAAGTCAATATTTAAAAATCGAGAGCTACAACTATTAGTACCTTGAATCACTGTCTCATCTGCATCTTGACTAAAATTATCTGGAATCTTAGTATACGTAGCAGGAATATTACATGCAGTCCAATGAATCCAAGCAAATCCTGCAACAGGAATGGCATCATAATCTACAAAGGTTAGCGCAAAACTTACGGTATCTTCAGGGGCATCTATAATCTCAAACGGAAAAGAACGAATCGGATGATCTAAATAATGATCAGCTTCTGAGGCAAACTTTCCATATGAGTCTGGTAAATAGCCCTGTGCATCTAAATTTACTTTTAGTTTCATCAAAATCTACTCCTTTATCTTATTAAATTCAATAGCCCTACTATCTCTGATTTTGAATAATACGCTTTCCTAGCATGACTTGTTTTTTGATTTGTTCTAATTCTTCTGCTTCTGCCTGAGCTTTCATCATCGCTCTTTTTTCTTCAGGATGAGGATCTGGAATAATTTTACCTGCATCAATTTCTTCTAAGGCACGTCCTACATTTTTTACAGAATCATAACGTGTCAATAACGGAGTTGCACCTGCTTCTAATTCATGTGCTCGTTTGCTTGATAAAATCACTAATGAATATTTTGAATCTACTCGGTTGAGTAATGAATCAATAGATGGTTTTAAAATCATAATTTACAGCTCCTTTAATTTTTCAATATAGTATGGTAAAACACGTTTCACACGTAAATGCTCGGTTTCAATAATATTTTGAATCGATGCAACTGCACGCGTTACTTGATCATTGACAACTGCATAATCATAACAACTCATCATTTCTATTTCTTCAACAGCCTTTTGCATACGTTGATCAATCACTGAAGGATCATCAGTGCCACGACCCATAATTCGTGATTTTAATTCTCTTAAATCAGGAGGCGTTAAAAAAATAAAGACTCCTTCTGGAAACTTTTTCCGAACTTGCATTGCACCTTGAACTTCTATTTCTAAAAATACATCTTTCCCTTGTTCTAATGTTTCCCGAACGTACTGCATAGGTGTCCCGTAGTAGTTACCAACATACTCTGCATACTCTAACATCTCACCTTTTTGAATAAGCGCTTCAAATTCTTCACGTGTTCTAAAAAAATAATCTACTCCTTCTTGTTCCCCTGCTCGTTTAGCACGTGTCGTCATAGAAATCGAATATGCTAGATCAATATGTTCTTGTTCAAATAATGCTTTTCTCACGGTTCCTTTACCTACCCCAGAAGGGCCGGATAATACAATGAGTAATCCTTTTTTCACCATAATCCTTATAAACCTTTCTTTTTTGCTTTGCTTTATTCCTTTATTTTATTAAGATGGATTTAATTGTTGTTGTCCAAACTGACACCAGTGAAACACAGGACAGGTATCACACTTTGGATTTCTTGCTTGACATTGATATCTTCCTAAAAAAATAAATTGATGATGTGCTTTAATCCATAATGATTTTGGAAGCTGCATCATTAACTCATCTTCAACTTCTCGTACTGTATCATCAGTATCACATAATCCAATACGCTTACTTACACGAGATACATGCGTATCTACAGCAATCGCTGGAATATGAAATGCCTCTGCTAACACTACATTAGCCGTCTTACGACCTACACCCGGAAGTTTCATCAATAATTCTCTTGTTTGTGGAACTCTACCTGAAAACTCTGCGATTAACATCTGACTGCAGCTAATAATATATTTTGTTTTATTTCGATATAAACCAATACTTTTTAAAATATCAGATACATGCTTAGGATCAGCACTAGCCATCAGCTCAGGTGTAGGATAGTACTTAAATAATGTTGGTGTAACTTTATTAACAGATACATCTGTAGTTTGTGCACTTAAAATAACTGCAATTAACAATTGAAATGGAGTTTGATAATGAAGTTCACAATGTGCATTCGGATAAGCTTGATCTAAAGCTTGCATTAGTGCTTCAATTTCTTTAGATGATAACATAATCAGCCTCACTTTGATAAATCATCTAACCAATTATCTAACGGCACTTGCGGTAGATCTTGAGCAGGTTGATTAGAAAATGATTTAGGTTTTTTCTGTTGTTGGAATTTTACAGACTCTTTTTGCACTTGTTCTGGAGTTTGAATATTTTTTTGTTCCCATTCTAATAAAATACGATCCATATATTTTAAATTATAGGCTTGATGTAATACAGCTTCTCTAAGTGCTAGTTCAATAAGCTCTATAGAATGATTTCCCTCAACTAGCCAGTACTGAATCGTTTCCATTTCAATTGGAGAAAGAGGTCTGCGAAACTCTTGTTCAATTTTACGACAAAGCATTCGATGTTGCATTGATTTTTTTAATTGTTTTTGTTGCTGGTCTTCTTGCATATGTCTTTGACTTTGTTTTTGTTCATATTCTGAAATTTTTTCATAAATAGGATAAAGATCATATTGATCATATTGTTTACCTTGATCCGTTTGTGTAACAAGAGCAATAAACTGTTCTTGAATTAAATATTCTAATAAACAATAAATTTCTTGTTCTGTCTTTTGCATAATGTAAGCTAATTCACTGATATTCGGAAAAAAATTGCCATGTTGTTGATATCTTAATAACTGTAAATAAAGCAAACACATTTCATCGGTCATGCCAATATGTCTATAATTTAATAACAAAAACTCAGAAATTACAATTTGCTTTCTCGAAAGAAAGGTATAAAGATCCATATGACCATCCTTTCAAATGTTTAAAAAAGAGATCAATAAATATTGATCTCTTTGTTCATGTACTTTATTTATCACCATAAATATCGTCAACGGTATTTTCTGGATCAATAACAATATAAAGTGCTTTATTTTTACCAATTTTTGAAGTTTGATATTGATTATCTAAACCTTCTTGTCCTGGTGTTCCTTTATCTAAGTAAGGGAAATAGATCAGATCTGCAGTTTTATCTGAGAATAAAATTTCCATTTTTTCAATATCTTGATATTTTTTCGCGCGTTCAAACATTCCAGACTCTAATCCACCTAAGTTAATATCAGCTGTATTAATACGGTCTGCTTCTTGGAAAATTTCAATTTTAAATGCCGCACATGGATTAATTTTTTGGAAGTCACTACCTTTGATACGACCAAAACTTGTTGTAATTTGTTTAATCCATAAATCCCCAATACAGTCACGTTCTATTGTCCAAGTTTCTCCATTACGAAAATGAAATTTAAATCCAACCATTTCTTTAGTCATAGCGATTCTCCTTTTTATTCTTTTCTTTAAGTTTATCAAAGTGTGATTTAATTAACAACCTTTTTATATCATATCTTATCTTTTTTTCTGACTATTGTACACTGTGCTTCGGCAATGCTTCCTTTTATTGGATGATTTATCTCAATACGCCAAAATAACATCGTGTTTCCTATCTTTATAGGAATTGCCTTAGCATAGACATAACCTTCATCAACAGCTGTTATATGTTGAATAGATAAAGAAATTCCAACAGGATATTCCCCTTCAGCCATATACAATAAACTCCCAATGCTTGCTGCAGTTTCAGCTAATGCAGCACTCGCCCCTCCATGTAAATAACCAAACGGCTGACATGTAGTTTCATTTACAGGCATAGATAAGATGACTTCATCTTTACTTAGCTCCGTTACCTTCATTCCTAAATGAGCTGATAATGATTGCTTATGCTTCATCTTTCTGAACCTCATTTTCTTTTAAGGAAGCAAATTTTTCTCGCATTGTTGGATTATTCCTTACTAATTTTTTCACAGTCAAACGATCTGCTTTATCATTAGCCAATCGCAAATTGTTTTCTGAAGAAAGTAGCGCTTCTTTTGTTTTTTGTAAATGCTGAATTGTTTTATCTATTTCTTCAATGGCTAGTTTAAATTTACGACTTGCTAAATTATAATTTCTAGAAAAAGCCTGTTTAAATGCATCTAAATCTTCTTCAAAATGTGTGATATCAATATTTTGGGATTTCATTAATTCAAGTTCTTGTTTATATGATAAAGCATTTTGAGCAGCATTACGTAATAAACTAATCATAGGAATGAAAAATTGAGGACGAATCACATACATTTTTTCATACTCATAAGAAACATCGGCAATGCCTTGATTATAAAATTCATTATCGGCCTCAAGTAAAGATACTAAAATCGCATATTCACAATTTTTTTGCTTGCGGTCTTTATCTAACTCTTTAAAGAAATGTTCATTTTTCTTTTTGGTCGCTGTCTCATCACCTTCATTTTTCATCTCAAACATAATCGAAATCACTTCATTGCCATATTCATCATATTCTCGGTAAATATAATCTCCCTTACTTCCACTTCTTGCATCATTATCTTTATGAAATGTTGCATTAGGAAAAGCAGCAGAGCGCCACTGATTAAATTGAGCCTCACAGTGCTGCTCTAAACTCTCACCAATCATTTTAGTCGATTGTTTAGCTTTAAAATCTTTATAAAATGAAATTTCTTCTTCCTTTTGTTCCAATAATATGTCGTATTTTTGTTTTAAATTAGTTTCTGCAAGTGCCCATTCTTTCTCTTGTAAAGCAATTTGAGATTTCAACATATCCATTTCTTTTTGTTGTTCAAATTTTTCTTGTAATTGTTTCATTTCAAAATCTGATTTTAATTGATTGATCTCTTGAGTTAATGATAACTCCTTTTGTTTATAATCTGCTAATTTCTGTTCTAAATGAAATTCTTCTATTTGTTTTTGTTGTTCTAATTCTTGTTTTAACTGTGTTACTTTATTTTGTAAATCTTCATATTTATGTTCCCGATCTTGTAATTCTTTTTCATAGTCTGCTCTTAATGTTTGTTGTTCTAAAATTAATTTTTGTGTATCTAATGTTTTTTCTTCAAGAACATCATTTAACTTTTGTTCCCATTCAGAAACTAACTTCTGCTCCTGAATTTCTTGTTCTAACTTCAACTGTTGTTTCATTTGTTGAACTTCTTTATCTACATTTTCTTGAACAATATCTTGACTGACTTGTTGAACAATCATATCATATTTAGTTTTTTCAATTGAAATAGTAGTTCCACAATGAGGACATGTAATTTCATACTCAGATGTCATATTTTCACCCCGTTAATCATCTTATGATTGAACTACCACTAGGCTAAAGCCATAGTGGATGCCTAAATACAAAGTTCTAGCGAACTCTAAATAAAAAAGACTTCAACGTAATATTACGTTGAAGTGCTTTCAATGACTACTTATTTAATCACAGTTACTCCACCCATATATGGTACAAGTGCTTCTGGAACAGTTACAGATCCGTCTTCATTTTGATAATTTTCTAAAATAGCTGCAACGGTACGACCAACAGCTAGACCAGATCCATTTAAGGTATGAGCATAACGGATTTTTCCTTCTGCATCTTTATAGCGAATTTTCGCACGACGTGCTTGAAAATCTTCGCAGTTTGAGCAAGAACTAATTTCACGGTATGTATCTTGTCCTGGCATCCAAACTTCAATATCATTAGTTTTCGCAGCAGAGAATCCCATATCTCCTGTACATAATGTAATTGTGCGATATGGTAAGTTTAATTTTTGTAAAATATGCTCACCATTAGCTGTTAATTTTTCTAACTCATCATAAGAAGTTTCCTGTGTCGCAAATTTAACCATTTCTACTTTATGGAACTGATGTAGACGAATCATACCACGTGTATCACGTCCAGCACTTCCTGCTTCAGAACGGAAACATGGGCTCATTGCTGTATAGTAAATTGGTAAATCTTCTTCTTTTAAGATTTCATTTGCATGATAATTTGTTAAAGGAACTTCAGACGTTGGAATTAAAGTGTAGTTTGAATCTTCAATTTGGAAAACATCTTCTTTAAATTTAGGGAATTGTCCTGTTCCAAACATTGACTTATCATTTACAATGTATGGAGGAATCATTTCTGTATATCCATGCTCATTAACATGAGTATCTAACATGAAGTTGTAAACTGCACGCTCTAAACGAGCTCCTAACCCTTTATAGAATAAGAAACGGCTTCCTGTTACTTTAGCACCACGTTCAAAATCTAAAATATCTAAAGCTTCACCAATTTCCCAGTGATTTTTTGGTGTGAAATCAAATTCTCTACGTTCACCATTTCTTCTAATTTCAACATTTTCATCTTCATCTACACCAACAGGAACTGTTTCATGCGGTAAATTAGGAAGTAATACTGCAATTCCTGTTAACTCTTCATCAATTTCATTAAGTACTGTTTCTTTATTTTTAATTTCTAAATTTACTTTTTTAGTATCCTCAATATTTTGTGTCATATCTTGATTATTACGTTTCAATTCAGCTGCTTCGGAAGCTAATTGATTTCTCTTTTGTTTTAATTGTTCCACTTCTGGAAGCAAAGCACGTCTTTGCTCATCTAAAGATAATAGTAATTCTACTTGTGCTTTATCCACACCACGTGTTTCTAACATTTGAGTAACTTCTTCTACATTATTTCGTACGCGTTTTAAATCTAACATATGACAACTCTTCCTCTCCATAAAAAAATAATAAAATATATATAATAAATTATTAAAAAATAATTTATTGCTAACTAATGATGCTATCCTTAGTGAGTCACTATTAATTCTTGTAATTATCATAAAGTATTTTTTTATATTTAGCAACTAAAATGTGTTCTATAACATCATGTATAATTTATATTCTATATCATAACATTAAACTAAAAAAAAGAAAACCTTTCCAAATAAAAATAATAAAAAAAGTTGGGAAACTCCCAACTTTTTTTATTCATACAATTTTAAGACTCAACTACTTGTCCAAAAATACGCATTTTAATATTTTCACCAGTAGGAGTTCCAGCTAACCCACCTAAACCAGTTTCACGAAGTTCACGAGGCATACTGCGTCCAATTTTACGCATTGCTTCAACAACTTCATCTGGTGGGATTACATTTTCAATACCTGCTAATGCCATATCAGCAGCAAGTAAAGCATTTCCTGAACCAATTGCATTACGTTTTACACATGGTACTTCTACAAGTCCTGCAACTGGATCACATACTAAACCTAATAAGTTTCCTAATGCAATACTAAATGCATGTGCTGATTGATCTGGAGTTCCTCCAGCTACTTCTACAGCTGCTGCTGCTGCCATTGCTGATGCACTACCTACCTCAGCTTGACATCCACCCATTGCTCCTGCAATCATTGCATTATTAGCAACAACCATACCAAATAATGCTGAAGTAAATAAGAAACGTACCATTTGCTCACGAGATAAATCTAAAGTCTCTTGAATTGAGAATAATACGCCAGGAAGTGTTCCACTTGCCCCTGCAGTTGGAGTCGCACAAATCACACCCATAGCTGCATTTACTTCATTAGTTCCAAGTGCATCTTGAACACTGCGCATCATTTGATCGCCAGATAAACTCTTACCTTTTTGACGATATTTCATAATTTTCACAGCATCTCCACCTGTTAATCCAGTTGGAGAAAATACACCTTCACCATCAATAGAACGCTCAACAGCTGCTTGCATTGTATCTAAGTTACGCTCCATTTGTGCCCAAATATCTTCATAACTACGTTGAGAATGTTCCATCTCTTGTTCAATCATTAAATCAGATAAGGACTTTCCTGTTTCATTTGCTTTTTCAATGAACTCTGCAATTGACCCAAACATTATATTTCCCCCTATTTATTATAGTAAAATAATTTTCGCATCTTTTTTCAATTCATTAATTTGATCTTGTACATGTTGTGCTGGAGGAGAATCCAAATCAAATTGATATAAGAATTGATCTCCTTGTTGATAACGAGTTACTTGATTGATACGAATTCTATTCTCATTTAAGATAGATTCTACTTGACGTTTTAAATCTTCATTAGGAGTGATAACAAGTAAAATAGGTAATGTACCTTGAGGTTCAAGTACAAAGCCATCTAATTCGATATATTTAACTTCAATGGTTCCTCCACCTACAGAAATACCAGTTACATGAATTTCTTGATCATCATTACTTAATGTGATACATGCTGTATTAGCATGATGTACAGGACTATCTCCAGGCATTTCTACAAACTCAATCTCGATACCTTCTTCTTTAGCAATATCTAAAGCAGCTGGGACACGAGAATCATCTGCTTGGAATCCTAAAATTCCACTAGCAATCGCGTAGTCAGTTCCGTGACCTTTATGAGTTTCTGCAAATGATTCATAGTACTTCACTAAGGCATGCGTTGGCTTTTCACCTTGGAATAATTTGTTTGCTAATTTTCCAATTGCAATCGCCCCTGCTGTATGTGAACTAGATGGCCCAATCATAATAGGACCAATCACGTCAAAACAGCTTTTATAGTTCATGACCTTTTTTTCTTTTTTCTTAACTTTTGTACTATCTAAAGTGTCCATTTGATTTCCTCCTTTTGAGATTAAGAAACTATATCATCTTTACGAATTTCACTGACTGTTACTTTCTTATAATCTTTAAAGACAACAGATCCTAAGTAACCAAAGATTAAACTAATTACAGTAACAATAATTACTGCAGGAAGTGTTTTACCAATTGGGTTATTTCCAATTGTTACTAATAAACCTGCCCAAGGTGTTGCCATACCTGTTACAGGAATTTGTAATCCAAAGTAAGTAACAACCATACCATTAAAGATACCTGCAACTGCATTTGTAGCATAAATAGGAACTGGATTAGAACTAATAATATCTACTTGTGTCAATGGCTCAATTGCTACAGCAAGTGCAGTAGAATCATCACCAAATTTCATACGTTTAAATAACATACCGTTTAAGATTGAGTTACCATAACATCCAATCGCCCCTACAGCCATTGGCACACCTGTTAAACCGATTAACGCAGTAAGTACCATAGAACTTAGTGGAGTCATACCTACGATAGGAATAATACATCCAAGTACCGCACCCATTACATAAGGGTTTCCGTCTACCGCTGTTAAAATTGTTCCACCAATAACTTCTAACACACCAATAACAACTGGTGCTGTTAAATCAGCTAACAAGTATCCTAAAGTTGGGATAAGTAAGATAATAACGATTAAATCAATACCTTCAGGAATACGTTTTTCAAGCTGTACTGTTAAGAATGAAATAATATAAGCAGCAACGAAAGCTGGTAATAACTTAAAGCTTACTAAAGCTACCCCTGTAATTACTGCAAAAACTGGGCTAATACCGAAAGCTAAAGGAACTAAAATACCTACGGCTAATCCACCAAGGCCTCCCATAGTTTCTCCAATTTTTGATACAAATTCCACGTGAAATACATCCCCAATAGCATATCGTAAGAATGCCTCTGGTAAGAATGTAGCACATGCAGCTCCTGATAGTGCTCCTAGAGCTTTTTGTCCCTTAGGTGCTTTAAATGCAAAAACTGACATTCCAGCAAGCACTAAGAGTAACATGATAATACCTAATAGCGTTTTCATAAAAGTCTCCTCTCAAAAAATTTCATTAATGATTCCCTATAAATCTTATATTTTTTTTAAGAAATCATCAGTTCATGTTTAGTATAATACTGAACCAGTATACAGTCAATAAATTTTTGAGAGTTTATACATTTTTTATTATAAAAACTTCACAAACTTTTCAATTTTCCATTCTATAAAGCGCTAACATCTTTAGTTTTCACTTTCTGCTCTTAATATTTTATAAATAGCTAATAACTCATGCAGATCTTCTTTTAATAACCTCACATATGCCAGTAGATTAATTTTTTTCCCATCTTTATCTATATTCTTACCTTGCTTCACCCATGCATTAAAATTTTTATGCGCGGTAACAAGCCCCTCAATATTAACTGATGGATCAGAGTCGTACTGTTCAAAAACAGAATATAATGCGGCTTCATCAATACACCATTTCTCACTATATGCTTTAATATGTTTTTTAATTGCTTCATTGAATAGTTCTTCTTTTAATTGATAAATATTTTCTACTTTTTTCGGTGCCATAGATATATGCATCAATAAATTGCTATAAACTTCACGAACTTCTGGAGATTTATTCAATTTTTCTAATATATTCATAATTTCTTTTTGGTATTCATCACCTTGTTCTTCATTATATTGCCATAATAACTGGTTAATATAATCAGAATCAATATCATAACAAATAGCTTTATAATCTTTATAAAAATCAATTTCAGATATTTCCTCAGATAACCTTTGATTATCTTCTTCTGTTTGCTCTAAATCTGTCATAACAGACCCTTTTACAGTTTGATATATTCCTTGATGTTCTCCAATTAAATGAATTTGATTTTTAAATTGATGATACTCTTCATTATATTCATCATAAGTCACTAGTGCATCATAACTACGGTTTAACTTTTGATATGCCTGTATATAATCAACACGTTTTTCTAATGATAAATGCTCCATAGACACATCTTTATATTTTTCAGCCAGTTTATAAAATTTTCGGTAATTTTCATTAAAGGTCTTTTTTGTCGATTCATATGAAGGATAAATCAATCCTGAATCTGTATTTTCATTAGAGTAAAGAAGTGTCGCATTTGCAACATTGATATTCATTGTATGTGGTTTTCTATAAGTTACAATCAATCCCTTTTCTTTACCTGGATATGTGCGGTTTGTTCTTGAGAAAGCTTGAATTAATCCTGCATACTCTAACATGCGATCAACATACAATGTTTGAATAATTGGCGCATCAAATCCTGTAAGTAATCGATCAACTACAATAACAAGATCAATATGATTCCCAAACTGTTTGAACTCTCCTTTTTTTCGTGCTAAACGATTGTTAATATCTCGGTTATATATATCTAACTGCTCAATACTCCAACTCGTTCCATAATAATTATTATAATCTTGAATAATCTGCTTCATCTCTTTTTGCTGGGCTACAGAATCCGATGTATTTTCTTCTAAAGAATACGTAATTGCAATCCTTGGAAAATCCGGATCATTGATAACCCTACCCTGTCTTAACTGATGATCTGGATATCTATGTTCCATCCAATGAGGATCTTTAGATAACTCTTTTATTTTATGATAATATCGTTTAGCTAAACTAATAGAGCTTGTTGTAAAAATAGCTGATTTTGTAGGTTGTCCATTTTGAAAATCAAATTTTGTATAGATATTATCAGGAATAAACATTTTATGAATAACACTATCTAAATGATGATCCGATTCATAAATGTCAGAGGATAATAGCTGCTCTTTTTGTACCTCATCAAGTGTTTTTAATTTTTTTTGAATAGTTTTATCGTCATAGCCTTTTTCTTCACGTAATTTTTTTGTGATATATTGCTCTGCCAATGCCTCAGAAATTGTATTTTCATGTTCTACTTGAAAGCCTAAAACGGCACCATCTTCTAATGCATTTTTTATCGTATAACTATGAAGTAACGGTCCATATTGATCTTGTGTTGTTCTTGCTAATTTTCCCTCAGCATGGCGTTTATTTTCTTTAAAAATAGGAGTGCCTGTAAATCCAAACCATGTTGAATTAGGAAACATTTTCCTGATTTCTTCCATATTTCTAGGACTTAATGCTCTATGACACTCATCAACAATAAAAACAATATGCTGGCCTTTAAGTTTTTGAAATTTATTTTTTTTCTGCTCTTTTTCCTGTACTTCTGCTCTTTTCACAGCTTTATCTAATTTTTGACGTGTAGTGACAATAATAACATTATTATTTTGCTCTGAAAGAAGTACTTTAGTTAACTCTGTAGTACTATCAATACCTACAACAAGACTATTCCCTCGCACATTGCCTGAGCTAATACCTGTATTATATTCAGAAGCAAACTTTGTAAACTCTTGAGTCGTTTGATTATCCAAATCTTTTCGATCAACAAGCATAATAGTACGATCAATACCCGGCTTTTTAGCTAATAGTTTAGTAGCTACAAAACTAGTCAATGTTTTTCCAGAACCTGTTGCATGCCAAACATATCCTGACTGATGATTGCTAGCTGCCTCATAAATACGTTCAATGGCGTGAATTTGATAAGGATGTAACACCATTACATTTTTTTGATCTTGATCTTCACTTACAATCATATAATCAGCAATTAATCGGTGAGCATCTGGAATATTAAGCACTTGCTTACAAAAATCATAAATATTATCTACCTTCTTATTATCGGGTGTACGCCAGCTAAATAAAAATTTTGGATGCATTTGCTCAGGAAGTGCATTTGCAAAATAACGCGTCGTTGCTTCATTAGAAACTACAAATAATTGAAGCGTAGAAAAAATATTATCTTTAAACATACCCTCTTCAGCATATTTTTTTATTTGATGAAAAGCTTGATAGATTCCATCTCTTGCATGAACTTGCTTTAATTCTATTTGTACAATCGGCAATCCATTAATGAGTAATGTAACGTCAAAACGTCTAGATCTTTGATTATCTTTTACCCCACTTTTAG
>JASLFJ010000063.1 GCA_030150665.1 Enterococcaceae bacterium | reverse complement strand
TTTTTAATTACACTTGGTCACGTTTTATTTCAAATAAAAGTGTTTGTTGAAAGAGTTCTTTAAAAATATGAGTAACTTGTTCTAAAATTTCATCGAGTGTACGAGGAGTATCTTGAGTTTCAATCGTTAGATCTCCTTTTTTCAATGTTAACCAGCCGTAATCATTCGTTAAAGAGATGCGACCTGATGGTGTATCAAAATAAATAATAACCCCATCTAATGTGTCTTCTTCAGATACAGGAATATGATAAGCTGATTTGGCAATCCGTTCGATAAATTCTTGAACACTTAATCGAGTTAGTTTTTCACTATGTTGATCTGGAAATACTAAATGATAACGTGTTTGAGGGATAGGAGCACAAGCAGTACATGTCGTATCTTGATATTCTACAGATGTTGTAATTAAGAATTGATCCATCATTATGACTTCCCTTCACATAAGATTAAGATAGTTCAGCTACATAGGTTGTAACTGCTTTTAGCAATTGAGGAACCCCTCCAGGGTTTTTCCCTCCAGCTTGTGCAAGATCAGGACGTCCGCCACCTTTACCGTCGATATAAGGTGCTAACTGTTTAATGAGATCACCAGCTTTTACACCTTTTTGTTGTAAGGCTTCGCTGACAGCAACAAGTAGGTTTACTTTTTCATGTTCTGTTCTTACAAGTACTAATATATCAGAAAGTGCTTCTTGTTTCCATTGATCTGATAATAGTCTTAATTGTGAAGGATCATGGGCTTGAATATGCTCAGCAATATATGTAATTGCTCCTTCATTTTTTACTGCATTTTGTAGTGCTTTTGCCTGTTGTTGAGCGATTTGTTTTAATAACTGCTCGGACTCTTTTTGTAAGTCGTGATTTTGTTGTTGAAGTTGAGTTACTTTATCTGTGACATGTTCTAAGCTAGGAGCTTTTGTTTGTTCTGCAAGCGTTGATAATGTGTCTTTGAGTTCTGATAAGTAGGTAAACGCTGCTTCACTTGTAAGTGCTTCAATACGTCTTACACCTGCACCAATTCCTGATTCTTGGCGAATGGTAAATAAGCCAATATGCGCTGTATTATCAACGTGAATACCACCGCAAAGCTCTAAAGAATAATCAGAGACTTGAACTACACGAACATTGTCTCCGTATTTTTCACCAAACAGAGCGGTTGCTCCTAAATCTTTTGCATGCTCTAATGAAGTTTCTAATGTAGTAACAGGAATCGCCGCCCAAATTTTCTCATTGACAATACGTTCCATCGCTTTTAATTCTTGTTCAGTAACAGCACCAAAATGAGTAAAGTCAAATCGTAAACCTTCAGGAGTTACTAAAGATCCTGCTTGTTTTGCATGAGGACCTAATACTTCTTTAAGTGCTTGATGAAGTAAGTGTGTTGCAGTATGATTTCTACGAATCTTTTCACGTCGCATCACATCCACACGAAGTGTGTAATGATTTCCAACCATTAATGGGCCTGTAACTGTGACTTCATGAAGGGGTTGCCCATTAGGAGCACTTTGCACATCTGTAACAGTAGCAACGCATGTTCCTTCGGCATCTAAAATTACCCCTGTATCTGCAACTTGTCCACCTTTTTCACTATAAAACGGTGTTTCTTTAAAAATAAGTTGAGCAGAACCTTCAGTAATCATATCGGTCAATGCATCTTCAGCAATAATATATTGTAAAGTTGTACTCCACTCTGTATCGACATAACCTACAAAATGACTTTCTTCTGTAATACTTGTTAGTAGATCAGATTGTACTGTCATCGATTGATCTTGTTGACGTGCAGCACGTGCTCTGTTTCTTTGAGCTTCCATTTCCTGTTCAAAGCCTGATAGGTCAATAGAAATACCTTGCTCTTCAGCAAGCTCTTCAGTTAATTCTAATGGGAACCCATAAGTATCGTATAATTGGAAGACATCTTTTCCTGAAAGGACAGATTTATTTTCTTCTTTTAACTCATTGAGAAGTTTTGTCAACAAAGTAAGTCCTTCATTTAATGTTTCTTGGAATCTGACTTCTTCATTATGAATTACTTTTTGAATAAAGGTTTGTTGTTCTAATATTTCAGGATAGTAACTTTCCATAATTGTGCCAACTGTAGGTACAAGTTCAGATAAAAATGGACGCTCAATGCCTAATTTTTTACCGTGAAGCACTGCTCTACGAAGTAATCTTCTAAGCACATAACCACGTCCTTCATTAGAAGGAAGTGCACCATCACCAATGGCAAAAGCTAATGCTCTAATATGATCGGCAATCACTTTAAAAGATATATCGAGTTCTGGCTGTTTTCCATAGGTTTTATGAGCTATGGTTTCTGTTTGTTCAATAATTGGTAAGAATAAATCTGTTTCAAAGTTTGTTGGCGCATCTTGTAAAATAGATACAATACGCTCAAGCCCCATACCCGTATCAATATTTTTATTCGGTAATGGCTCATAGCTTCCATCAGGCATATGATTAAACTCAGAAAATACTAAGTTCCAAATTTCTAAATAACGTTCATTTTCTCCACCTGGATAAAGTTCAGGATCTCCTTCAGGAAGATTATTAAATTCAGGGCCTCGATCATAGAAGATTTCAGAATCAGGACCACAAGGACCTGCACCAATATCCCAAAAATTATCTTCAACTTCGAAAATATGATCTTCTGGAATCCCAACTTCTTCATGCCAAATACGCTTAGCTTCTTGATCTTTTGGATAAACAGTGACGTATAATTTTTCCGGTGGAAGACCTAACCATTTTGGATCGGTTAAAAATTCCCATGCCCAGTGGATAGCTTCACGTTTAAAATAGTCACCAATAGAGAAGTTACCTAACATTTCAAACATAGTATGATGTCTAGCAGTACGACCTACATTTTCAATATCATTCGTACGAATTGATTTTTGAGCATTTGTAATTCGTGGGTTATCAGGTACTACAGAGCCGTCAAAATATTTTTTCAGTGTTGCAACTCCTGAGTTGATCCAAAGCAATGTTGGATCATCAACAGGAACAAGTGAAGCACTAGGTTCAATTGTATGACCTTTTGATTCAAAGAAAGTAAGAAACATATTTCGAACATCACTACTTGTTAATTTGCGTGTCATAATCTTAATCCTTTCTGTGGTTCATTGATTTGTGTTTATGAAAAAACACAACATCACTCCAAGAGTAATGCCACTCGGGAATTTCTTGGATATAATGCTGTGTGACAGACATTACTAAAATCATTATGTTAAGATATATAAAGAATATATGCTCTAACATTTACTATCAAGATTAGTATAATGAAAAAGAAAAAGGGTGTCAATCATCGGATGATAATATTAAAAGAATAAATTAATGTATAATTTTATTATGATAGAAAAAATAGATAGGCTATGTTTTTACAGGATTCTTATATTTTTTAAGGGGTTAAACTGGAGGAATTTTTAAAAATTAGATATGATAAAAGAGAACGAACATTATTAAGTATGCGTTTGAGTTATAGATAATAAAGAAAGGAATGAAGCATATGAATTATCCACAATTAAATTTAGAACATATGAAAGGACCTAAAGCAACATTAGTTACCTCTTTAGGAGAGATTAGGGTTGTTTTATTTCCAGAACAGGCACCAAAAACTGTACAAAATTTTTTAACATTAGCTGAGCAAGGATATTATCAAGATATCTTATTTCATAGAGTGATTCCTGACTTTATGATTCAAACAGGAGATCCTACAGGAACAGGTCGTGGTGGAGAAAGTAGCTATGGAGCTCCTTTTGAAGATGAGTTTAGTTCAGAATTAATCCATTTATCAGGGGCTTTATCTATGGCAAATGCAGGACCGAACACGAATGGCAGTCAATTTTTTATTGTGCAAAATCATCATCTTCCAAGTCAAATGGTTGCGCAGTTAGCATCAGCAGGATATGAGGATGTGTTACAAGAAGCTTATGTCAATCAAGGAGGTACACCTTGGTTAGATCATCGACATACGATTTTTGGTCATGTTATTTCGGGAATGGATGTTGTTGATCAGATTGCAAATGTTCAAAGAAATGCTCAAGATTGTCCTTTAGAACCGGTTTATTTAAAACAAGTGATCATTGAAGATCAAGCCGTTTAAGTAGGTGATTTTATGAGTAATCAACGACCTAAACATCATCAATATCAGATCGGGATGGATATTGATGGTGTTATTACTGGAATACAACCTTATGGGATTTTTGTTGCGTTAGATGAGAATACACAAGGATTAATTCATATTTCTGAAGTGAAAAATGGCTATATAAAAAATGTTTCCGATTATTTAGAAGTAGGAACACCAATCCGTGTTAAAATTATTGATATTGATGAATATAGTCAAAAAATTAGTTTATCATTACGGGTTTATGAATCATTACCGCATATGTTTACAAAAACACAACGAAAGCATTATTTTACGAATAAGCATAAAAAAATTGGTTTTACTTCTTTACACCAGGCTATGCCAGGATGGATTCAAGAAGCACTAGATCGTTTAGAAGCTTCTTAGAGGTTTTATCACATATGATCAATTTTGATTTAGGGAGTAGGGGTAGGGATTTATATTTTAAAAAAGGTGTTAAATGAAAGTGATCATATAACATTTAGAGAGGAGTACATATTATGTGTACAAGTATTTTAATTCAAACAGAAAATAAAGAGTATATTACCGCACGTACCTTAGATTTTCATTATCCATTAGATGGAGCTCCAACATTTATTCCTAGAAACCATACGTTTTTATCACAAGCAGATGGATCTAAATGGCAAACTAAATATGGATTTATTGGTGCTGGATCTGAAATGGAAGGGCAATATTCAGTCATTGATGGTGTTAATGAACATGGACTAGCTGTTGCTGAGCTTTATTTACCAGGAGAAGTTCAATATCAACCTTATGATGATGGCGAAGGCATGTTAAATTTTGCAGCTCAAGATTTTATTTTATGGTTACTTGGAAATTGTGCTTCTATTGAAGAGATTGAACAACAATTACCAAAAATTAATATTGTAGGTACACCCATTCCGATTTTAAATATTGTAACTCCTCTTCATTGGATTATTACAGATGATCAAGGGCGTTGTGTTGTGATTGAGCCTACAGAAAAAACACTGCACCTTAAAGAAAATCCTGTAAAAACGATGACAAATACACCACAATTAGAGTGGCATATTGAAAATCTGCGTAATTATTTACACGTACGTCCAGAGCAATATCCTGCACAAAATTTTGGTACTTTTAAGGCAACTCCGTTTTCTCAAGGAACTGGGACAAGTGGACTTCCAGGAGGATACACACCTCCTGAGCGTTTTGTAAGAGCAGCCTTTTTCAGAGAACATACACATCCTGGAAAAGATGAACAATCAGGCGTTAATGCAGCATTTCATATTTTAGATACTGTAAGTATTCCAAAAGGTATTGTTCAAACGGCTGAAGGACAATGTGATTATACACAATTAAAATCAGCAATGTGTAATACAACACGTAGTTTTTACTTTAGCTCTTATGAAGATCATCAAGTTGTAAAAGTAGCATTAACCGATCACTTATTGGCTACTGATCAACCTTATATTTTTGACTATCCACGTCAAAAAGAAGGGCTTCGTGTATTACGTCAAACAAATACAGCTACTTCAGCGTCTTAATAGATTCTGTTGCTTAAATGTTGTTGTAAATAGTAGAAACGAAAGTCTCGTTTCTACTATTTACTTTTTACTGAAAAATAAGAATTAATATAGGAGTAATTATGATGAAAGAAAAAAGGTGCGTTGCAACAACTGTTATTAAGCAAGATCCAATGTGGAATAATTTATTTCTTGTTCAACAAACTTCAGTGACTGCATATGATTTTATGATGCTTGCCATTGAAAGTGATGAACGTCCCCTTAGTAAAGTTTTATCTCATATTATAAAAGAATGTTCCTGTTCGGTTAAAGAGCTTAGCCTTTTAGATTTTACATGTCTTGAGGTTCATAATAAAAAAATACCGTTGATTGTCTTTTTATGGAAAGGTGATAATAAGGATATTATAGATCAGCATCCCTATTATGTGTGGAAAAGCACACAAGTATTTCAGGAATTATTATCTGATGTGTCACTTCAAGATACGGCAGGATTAGATTCTTTAATCTCTTAAAACATAGAATGAAGTATATTGAAATTTTTTTCAAAAAAAGCTTGTCAAATGATTGAAAAGTTGTTATATTATTACTTGTCCTTAACAAAGACGAACAACAAAAATTAACTTTAAAAAAAGTTAAAAAATATATTGACATCTTAATTTCAAGATGATATATTATAAGAGTTGTTACGAACGCGTTAAGCGGACAACAAAAAAGAACATAAAAAACTAGTTGACATGACTGAAAAAACATGATAAACTAGTGGAGCTTACAAGAGTAAGCAGTGTAGACCTTTGAAAACTGAACAAAGATAGAATAAACCAAACGTGTAGGGCTGTTTTACTGAGGTAAAAC
>JASLFJ010000119.1 GCA_030150665.1 Enterococcaceae bacterium | reverse complement strand
CTTCTTAGCGCCGATGGTAGTGCAGACGTTGTCTGTGTGAGAGTAGGTCGTTGCCACGCGGATATTCCGGCATAGCTCAGTTGGTAGTAGCGCATGACTGTTAATCATGATGTCGTAGGTTCGAGTCCTACTGCCGGAGTTTATGTAGACAAAAAAGAGATCCCTTATAAAAAAGGGATCTCTTTTTTTGTTTCTTTAACTTGTGGTACAATAAATAAGAATACGAAAAGGAGGCATGTTATGATATGAAATTAAAAGGGATTATCTTTGATATGGATGGAGTATTAATTGATACGGAGTGGCCGTATTTTCAAGCAATTCATGAATTCTTAGTTTCAAAAGGAGTGGATGTTCCCAAAGCCTCATTAGAACAGTTAGTGGGTGCATCCGGTTCTAAATTTTATGAACCTTTAGCAAGATATTTAGGTGGAATTTCTGTTGAAGAAACAAAGGATATGATTGAACAATTTTTAGAATCTTTAATTTTAACAGATGAATGGAGCTACCGAGCACTTTTTCGAGAAGATGTGCGTCATATTTTTGATTGGGCAAAAGCAAATGGCATTAAATTAGCCCTAGCTTCTTCATCACCGCGCTTTGTGATTGATCAAGTCATTGAAGAATGTCAGATGATGGATGTGTTTGACTTTGTAGTAAGTGGAGAGCTTTTTCAAGAAAGTAAGCCTCATCCGGAGATTTATGAGTGTACCTTAAAAGCACTTGAGTTGCCACCAGAAGAAGCAGTAGCGATTGAAGATTCTAGTTATGGAATAGAATCCGCTAAGCGTGCAGGACTTCATGTGATTGCTTATGAAGAGCCAAGATTTAATATTGATCAAAGTCAAGCGGATGTGATGAATGCGGATATGAATGAAATCTTGCATACCTTAAAAGCTATTGATGAAGGTAGGGTATTTTCATGATGTTAACGGGAAGAATACATCAGTCATTAAGCGGATTTTACCAAGTCTATGTGTTAAAAACAGGAGCATTTTATCAAACCCGTGCTCGAGGTAATTTTCGAAAAAAGGGCATTCAACCTGTTGTTGGGGATTATGTGGAATTTGAAGCTTACGAAGATGGAACAGGCTATATTTTAAAAGTATTACCAAGGAAAAACGAATTAATTCGTCCTCCTGTTGCCAACATTGATCAAGCGATTTGTGTGATGAGTGTTTGTGAACCAGAGCTTTCTACCTATCTATTAGATCAGTATTTAGTTTATTTAGAATCTGAATCGATTCAACCACTGATTGTTTTTACGAAACTTGATTTATGGAATCAACCGTTAGATCAATTAGAAGAGCTTCAAGCGATTTATATAGACTGTGGCTATCCGTGTTTTTTTTCAAATGAACAGATGTGGCAAATGTGGCAGACAGATACTTTAGGACTTTTTTCAAATAAAGTAAGTGTAGTCATGGGCCAAACTGGGGTAGGTAAATCCACATTACTTAATTATGTGCTTGATCTTTCTTTACAAACTGGAGCCATTTCTAAATCATTAGGTCGCGGGAAACATACAACGCGTTCGGTTGCTTTATATCCATTTTTAAAGGGATGGATTGCAGATACTCCTGGATTTAGTCAAATTAGTTTACTAGAGATTGATGTAGCTGCATTAAAGCATTGTTTCCCAGAGTTTCAAAGATTTGCCGGAGCATGTAAGTTTAGAGCATGCCTTCATGATCAAGAACCGGGATGTGCGGTAAAACATGCTGCAGAAACTGGGTCCATTGCAGCATTTCGTTATGAACACTATTTACAGTTTTTAAAACAATTACAAGACAAAAAACCGCGTTATTAAAGGATAATTAATGGTTGAGGAGGGATTTTATGCATATTGCACCATCTATTTTAAGTGCCAATATGGCCGAGTTAGGAAAAGAGGTCACACGTATTGAACAAAGTCAAGCTGAGTATCTTCATTTAGATGTGATGGATGGTTTATTTGTACCTAACATTACATTTGGTCCAGATACGATTCAGGCATTAAGAGCTAATAGCACCTTAATTTTTGATGTTCACTTAATGATTGTGGAACCAGAGCGTTATATTAGACAATTTGTTGAAGCGGGTGCTGATATTATTAGTATTCATGTTGAAAGTACGCCACACAGTCATAGAGTCATTCAAATGATTCAGCAGTATGATAAAAAAGCAGGTATTGTGATTAATCCTGCTACACCGGTGACACAAATTGCCCCACTGCTTTCTATGGTTGATTTAGTTCTTGTGATGACGGTTAATCCTGGATTTGGTGGACAAGCATTTCTTGAAGATATGGTAGATAAAATTAAATGGTTAGATGAACAAAGAAAACAACATGGATATCATTATATGATTGAAGTTGATGGGGGTATTACAGATCAGACGATTGGTAGCTGTGCTAAGGCAGGGGCTGATATTGCGGTAGCAGGTTCTTATGTATTTAACCATAAATCTGTAGTTGAAGCGGTTGATTTATTAAAAAAGGCAGGTGACGTACGATGATTCGCCAAGTTATTCTTGTTGCAGGAGGTCCTGTAGATCTTTGGCCTGATCGCATTCAGTCTCCCTTTTCTCGTGAAGAAACATGTTGGATTGGGGTAGATAAAGGAGCATGGCATCTTTTAGAACATAACTATCCATTAGATATTGCGATTGGTGATTTTGATTCCTTAACAGAAGAGGAACTCATCAAAATAAGAACGGTCGCTAAAGAAGTGTATGCCTCTCCTGTTGAAAAAGAAGATACAGATACAGAACTTGCTTTAGAACATGCGGTGACTCATTTTCCATTTGCGAATTACTGGCTCATTGGGATAAGTGGTGGACGATTTGATCATACGTTATCTAATTTTTGGTTACCACTGCAAGATCGCTTCCGTTCTTTTGCAGAACAGATTCGGCTTTGGGATCAATTTAATGATATTTATTTTTTCACTCCAGGACGTTATGAGCTACAAAGAAAAAGTCAGTATCCGGTTGTCTCTTTTGCACCGCTTACGGAAGTAAAACAGCTGACTTTAGAGCATGTAAAATATCCGTTAACAGATGTTAGTGTTGCTTATCCTAGAATATGGACAAGTAATGAACTTGTTGAAGCGGTCGGCTTTGTTTCCTTTACATCAGGGTTGTTAGCAGTCATTTATAGTAATGATCAAAGTACACATGCAAAAGCATAAAAAAAAAGTATTCCGATTTGGAATACTTTTTTTATACGCGTTCTACTTTTCCAGATTTTAGTGCACGTGTTGATACCCAAACTTTTTTAGGTTTTCCATCAACAAGAATGCGAACTTTTTGTAAATTTGGTTTAAATGTACGTTTTGATGCATTCATCGCATGTGAGCGCTTATTTCCAGAGCGAGATTTACGACCTGTAATATAACATTCTTTTGCCATTATGTTGTTCCCTCCTCTATTTCCATGTAACTTATTGTTTAAGTTAGCTCATACCTTGATAATTTACCATAAAAATAATGAAAAATCAAGATTAATTTTTTATTATATTTATAAGATGCTTTTCAATCAGATAGGGCTATGATAAAATGAAACAGAATTGTTTTGTTTTTTGATGAACATAGAAGTAAGAATAAAAGCAGTTAGGGAGGATTTATAGATGACCATACAGTTAAAAACAGAGGCTGGAATTATTAATATGGATCAAAGTGTGATCGCAACCGTTGTTGGTGGTGCAGTCAGTGATATCTATGGAATTGTAGGTATGGTAAGTACTAATCAGTGGAAAGATAACTGGAATGAGCTGTTAAAAAAAGAAAATTATGAGCGTGGGGTTACTTTAGAGTTTACAGGAGATGGCCTTGTGATCGATTTAAATATTGTGGTTGGTTATGGTGTGAAGATTTCTGAAGTATGCCGTAACGTTCAAGAAACAGTTCAGTATCAATTAGAAACAACAGTAGGGATTAGCGCTATAGCAATTAATGTCTGTGTTCAAGGTGTGCGGGTTTTAGATTCTGACAAGGTTTAAGTCATTTAGAGGTATAAATTAGAGGAGGATATGTTGTGAAAGTAAGTTTAATTGAAAGTGCTCAGTTTCGTCTGATGGTGCAGGCAGGGGCGGATCGGTTATCTAAAAATGCGGAATATGTGAATTCATTAAATGTATTTCCCGTTCCTGATGGAGATACTGGAACAAATATGAATTTATCGATGGAAAGTGGAGCAAAAGCAGTCTATGAAAGTCCAGCTGAAGATGTTGGGACTTTAGCGAGTGTGTTATCTAAAGGATTATTAATGGGAGCACGTGGTAACTCAGGAGTCATTTTATCTCAGCTGTTTCGTGGGTTTAGTATGTCAGTTAAAGAACAAACTACACTCACAGCAAGTGAGCTTGCACAAGCATTTCAAGCAGGTGTTGAAACAGCATATCAAGCAGTGATGAAGCCTGTAGAAGGAACCATTTTAACAGTAGCACGAGAAGCTGCTGAAGCAGGGATGATCGCTGCACAAAATCAAGAAGATTGTCTTGTTGTTATGGAAGCTGTTGTTTCTGGAGCACGGGCTTCATTAGAAAAAACACCTGAGTTACTTCCTGTACTTAAAGAAGTAGGTGTTGTTGACAGTGGAGGTCAAGGACTGTTATTTATTTATGAAGGATTTTATGCGGCACTTTCTGGAGAGATGCTTTTTGAAGATGTCTATCAACCTACTACTGAAGAGATGAGTGAGATGATTCATGCCGAGCACCATAGAAGTGTTCAGTCGCATATGGCTACAGATAGTATTACCTATGGGTACTGTACAGAGATTATGGTTGCTTTAGGAGAGGGTCCTACTGTAGAAGAGGAATTTGATGAAACGGTCTTTCGAAATACGCTTCATGAGTGGGGAGATTCGTTGCTTGTTGTTGCTGATGATGAGGTCGTTAAAGTACATATTCATACGGAATATCCAGGAAATGTATTAAATTATGGGCAAAAATTTGGTGCGTTAATGAAAATTAAAGTAGATAATATGCGACTGCAACATGAATCATTAACGACAGCATCAGAAGTTGTTGTGAGTCAAGAAAAAGATGTGCAAGAAGCAAAACAGTTTGGTCTGATTACAGTAGCTGCAGGAAGAGGATTACAAAAGCTTTTTGAGCAACTCGGAGCAGATTATGTGATCAGTGGTGGACAGACGATGAATCCAAGTACGGAAGATATTTTAACAGCGATTGAAGAAGTAGGTGCAGAATACACCTTTATTTTACCGAACAACAAAAATATTGTGATGGCTGCAAAGCAAGCTGCTGAAGTTAGTGATAGAACTGTTGTTGTAATTCCAACCGAAACCGTTCCTCAAGGCTTGACAGCTCTTGTTTCCTTTAATGATCAAGTCAGCATGGAAGATAACGAAACCTTTATGACAGAGATGGTCTCTGAAGTTATTAGTGGACAAGTCACACGTGCTGTTCGTGATACAATTATTGATGGTTTAGCGATTCATCAAGATGATTGGTTAGGGATGGTAGATGGTAGAATTATTACAGCTACACCTTCTCAAATCGATACATGTCAAGAGACTTTAAAACAAATGATTACTGCAGATAGTGAAATTGTGACCATTATTATTGGTGAAGAAGGAACGAAAAAAGAAGCAAAACAGATGATGAAGTATCTTGAAGATCATTTTGAGGATTTAGATATTGAAATTCATCAGGGAGATCAACCTGTTTATCCATATTTATTTGCGGTTGAGTAAGTAGCAACGGTGAACAAGTGACTTCAGTCACAGTGTTCACTGTTTTTTTATAAAATAAATGAGGTTCAGTACGGGAAGTGATGTTATGGAAATTACAGAAATAAAAGGCATTGGCCCAAAACACGCCAGATCATTGAAAAAATTAAACATAACTTCTGTTGAAGATTTACTGGCCTATCCGCCAATTCGATATGACCGTTACCGGTATTTAGATACGACTTATCCTAGCAAAAGTGCTGTTTGGGTGATGGGCATTATTGCACAAGTTCCACAGATTCATTGGTATGCGCCGAAAAAGTGTCGTGTGCGTGTAGTGATTGAGCAAGAGCAACAGCGCATCAGTCTTATTTTTTTTAATCAAGCTTTTTTAGCTCAAAAGCTTCAACCAGGGATGCTTTTTTACGGTAAAGGCACTTGGGATTTAAAACATAAAACAGTACAGATTCAAGATTTTGAGCTACTAGAAGAAGAGCACTTAGCACAGATAGAAAAAACAGATCGTTTAGTACCTGTTTACCGACTGACAGAAGGGATTTCTCAGTATCAGATGCGGCAATGGAAACAATATGCTTGGCAACATTATCGTTTGCTGATTGAAGAGTCTCTTCCTGTAGCTCTTGTAGAAAAGTATCAACTTGTCAGTAAAAGTGCTGCATATGAGGCTTTAGTTGCCCCTCAGTTAGAGTCTGAGGTTATCCAAGCCTTTCGTCGCTTAATTTTTGAAGAGTTTTTTCTGTTTCATAATGAACATCTACGGCGAAAAGAGCAAGCTAAAATTTATGATGTGATCTATCAGTGGAGCTATTCTGGAGATGCTTTAAGATCTTGGATAAAAACATTACCTTTTGAGCTTACAGATGCGCAAAAAAGAGTCAGCAATCAAATTTGTTTTGCTTTAAAACAGCCGTATCCGTTAAAAGCCTTGCTTCAAGGTGATGTAGGTAGTGGTAAGACAATAATTAGTGCTTTAGCTAGTGTTGTGGCCTTACTTTCCGAAAAACAAGTAGCCATCTTAGCACCGACAGAGATTTTAGCTGAACAGCACTATAAAAACTTTAAACAGTGGTTTGCCGCTTTACCTTATGAGGTTTTCTTACTAACTTCAAGGACGTCAAAAAAGGAGCGAACAGCACTGTTAGCGCGTCTAAAAGAAGACACGCCGTGTTGTGTGATTGGAACACATGCTTTACTTCAAGAAGACGTGCAGTTTTTTGATTTAGGATTAGTTGTTGTTGATGAAGAACATCGTTTTGGTGTAAATCAAAGAAAAATGCTTCATGACAAAGGAACGACGCAGTGGCTACATATGACGGCCACTCCGATTCCAAGAACGTTAGCTGCTGCTGTAAGTATGTGGGATGTGTTTGTCCTTGATGAGCGACCTAAAGGAAGAGCAGTAATTCAGACGCAGTGGCTTAGTCAGGAGCAATGGCCTGATATTTTTGCGTGGGCAGAGTCATTTTTGTTGGCAGGAGATCAGATGTATTGTGTTTGCCCTGCTATTGATGAAGCCGTCAGTGAGGATCTTATTACAGTAGATATACTATCTCAGTGGTTATCAGTACATTATCCTAAACTCAGTCACCGCATATTACATGGTCAGATGCCTGCTGAGGAAAAGGAGCAATTGATGAGCCAATTTTTAGCTGGAGATTTTTCTGTATTAATTGCGACTACCGTCATTGAAGTAGGGGTTGATGTACCGAATGCCAGTATGATGGTTGTGATGAATGCTGAACGCTTTGGGTTAGCTCAGCTGCATCAATTAAGAGGACGTGTTGGTAGAGGAAATAAAGCATCAACGTGTTTTTTAGTATCTAGTCCGAAAACAGAACAAGGAAAAGAACGAATGCAACTGATGACTGAAATTGACAACGGCTTTGTCCTTAGTGAATATGATTTAAAACAAAGAGGACCTGGAGACGTATTAGGTACAAAGCAATCAGGCCTTCCTGAATTTTTATATGGTTCTTTGCAGGAACATTATGAAATTTTTCAAAAAGCCTATCAAGAAGCGGTCATGTTGATGGAAGATAAAGGGTTGTAATTTGGGGATCTTTTTTAATTCATGATATACTAATAAGGTAAGCTTAAGAAAGGAAGTGGGCATTATGAAAATTGCAGTGGATGCGATGGGTGGCGATCATGCCCCTAAAGCAATTGTTTTAGGAGTTCTTGAAGTTAGTGAAGCTTATCCAGATGTTGAGTTTCAATTATTTGGAGATGCCACACAGATTCAACCTTTAGTTCAAAATAAGTCAAATATTCAAGTGATTCATGCTGAAGAAAAAATTGAAGGACATGATATTCCGGTTCAAGCGGTTCGTAAAAAGAAAAAAGCATCGATGGTTCTTGCTGCACGTGCCGTTAAAGAAGGTGAGGCAGATGCGTTAATTTCTGCAGGAAATACGGGAGCACTGTTAGCAGCTTCGTTACTTATTATTGGTCGGATGCAAGGTATTGAGCGTCCAGCACTGATGACTACACTGCCTACATTAGATGAGGCGCGTCAAGGGTTTGATTTTTTAGATATTGGTGCTAATGCAGAAAGCAAGCCAGAACATTTACATCAATACGGTATTTTAGGCTCTTATTATGCGAAAAATGTAAGAAATATCGCAAGACCACGTGTTGCATTGTTAAATAATGGAACAGAAGCAAGTAAAGGAACACCTGTTCATCAAAAAGCTTATGAACGGTTACAAAATGAAGTCGGTATTCATTTTATTGGCAATGTTGAAGCGAGAGATTTATTAATGGGCGTTGCTGATGTTGTGGTTACAGATGGCTTTACAGGAAATGCCGTGCTTAAGGCAATGGAAGGTACCGCACTAAGTGTCATGAAGACCTTAAAGCAAAGTATTTTAAATGAAGGTACAAAAGGGAAATTAGGAGCATTACTTTTAAAACCTGCATTTCAGTCATTAAAAGATGAACTGGATTATACCGATCACGGAGGAGCAGTGTTAATTGGCGTTCAAGCTCCTGTACTTAAGATGCATGGTTCAAGTCAAGCTCATACCGTAGCGCAAGCCTTAAAACAAGTCATTCATATTTTAAATAGCCGTGTGATTGAAGCTTATGATGATGTATTTACTTATAAAGAAGAAAAAGTACAAGCAAAAGCGGATGCATTGTTTGAAGATGTCGTTAAAGTTCAAGGTAAATCTCAAGAAAAATGATGATGCCTCTAGACAAATAAATAAAGAATCAGTACAATAAATAATAAGTTATATCGATGAACACATAATCATCCTTAACATATCATGTTAGCAAAGAATGGGAGGAACTCATGTGACACGTGACGAAATCACACAAAAGGTGTATTCGATTGTAGCTTCAAATTTTGATATGGATGAAGCAGAAATTGTAGATACATTAAGCATTAAAGATGATTTAGATGCGGACTCTATTGCGATTATGGAATTCGTTTTAGAATTAGAAGATACATTTGATGCAGAAATTTCTGATGAAGATGCTGAAACAATTGAAACAATTGGTGCAGCCATTGATTATATTGAACAGATGCAACAAAATAATGCGTAAATTTTGTTTGAGTGAAAAAGCACCGAGACAGGAACATCGTCTAGGTGCTTTTTTGTATATGGATGATATTTATACAGTTGTTAAACAGGCTCAGTCACGGAAAATAGCTTGCCAAACATGAAGAACTTATATATAATAGTTAAATATTATAAGATTTTCTATTGAAAGAATATTCAGAAATTTTTTAACAATTGAAGAAATTGTGAACAATGCGTGGTTAAAGGAGGTATTTTACTTGGAAATAAATCAAGAACGACTACTAGAAATTCGTAATCTACATACTGCATTTCGAATTAAAGATGCATATTATGATGCTGTTGACGATGTTTCGTTAACACTTGATAAAAATGAGATCTTAGCCATAGTTGGAGAGTCAGGTTGCGGTAAAAGTACACTAGCAACAACCATTATGGGACTACATAATCCAAAGAATACAAAAATTACTGGAGAAGTTATTTATAATGATTTAAATTTAATTCATTTAAATGAAACATTATACAATAAAATTCGCGGTAATGATATAGGTATGATTTTCCAAGATCCTTTATCAGCGCTTAATCCTTTAATGAGAATTGGCGATCAAATTGCTGAAGGGTTGTATTATCACACAGAATATACAAAAGAAGAGCGAGAAGCACGTGTCTTAGAACTTCTTGCACAAGTTGGGATTCCTAATCCAAAACGTGTGGCTCATCAATATCCTCATGAACTTTCTGGAGGAATGAGACAGCGTGTGATTATTGCGATTGCCATTTCTTGTAAACCCCCTATTTTAATTGCTGATGAGCCAACAACAGCACTTGATGTAACGATTCAAGCACAAATTTTAGATCTGCTTTCTGATCTGCAAAAAGAAACAGAATCAGGGATTATTTTAATTACCCATGATTTAGGAGTCGTTGCGGAGATGGCAGATCGAGTTGTGGTGATGTATGCAGGACAAGTTGTAGAACAAGCACCAGTTACAGAATTGTTTAAAAACCCAAAACATCCTTATACACGATCACTACTGCATTCCATTCCTCAAGAAGATTCTCCAGATGAGCCTCTTCATGTGATTGAAGGGATTGTGCCATCTCTTAAAAATATGCCAAGAGAAGGATGTCGTTTTGCACCAAGAATTCCTTGGATTCCAAAAGATGCCCATGAAGCACAACCTACTCTTCATGAAGTAGGACCTGATCATTATGTGCGTTGTACCTGCTATAAGCACTTCCACTTTAAAGAGGATCAGAAAGGAGAGGCTTAGATGAGTTTGTTGGAAATTAAAAATTTAAAAGTACATTATCCGATTCGTAGCGGCTTTTTTAATCGTGTAACAGATCATGTACTTGCTGTAGATGGTGTTGATTTTGTCATGGAACAAGGCAAGACGTATGGGCTTGTTGGAGAGTCAGGTTCTGGAAAATCCACCACTGGAAAAGCAATTGTCGGTCTTGAAAAAATTACAGCAGGACAGATTATTTATGAAGGAAAATCAGTAACGACGAAAAAAGAACGAAAAGCAGCTGCTTATAATAAAGAAGTGCAGATGATCTTTCAAGATTCTATGTCAAGTCTTAATCCTAAAAAGCGTGTGCTTGATATTATTGCTGAACCGATTCGTAACTTTGAACGTCTTTCTGATCAAGAAGAGAAGAAAAAAGTAAGATCACTTTTAGATATCGTTGGGATGCCAGCAGATGCATTATATAAATATCCTCATGAGTTTTCTGGAGGACAAAGACAGCGTTTAGGGGTAGCACGTGCTGTTGCAACGAATCCAAAACTGATTGTGGCAGATGAACCAGTCTCTGCTCTTGATTTATCTGTTCAAGCGCAAGTGCTTAACTTTATGAAAAATATTCAAGATGAGTTTGGTCTAAGTTATTTATTTATCTCACATGATTTAGGTGTTGTTAAGTATATGTGTGATCATATTGCAATTATGACACGGGGACGCTTTGTAGAGATTGGAACACGTGAAGATATTTATGAACGACCACAGCATATCTACACTAAACGATTATTATCGGCCATTCCTAAAATTGATGTTGCTAATCGAGAAAAACATAAAGCACAACGAAGAGAAGTTGAAGCAGAGTATGAGCGATTACAACATGAATTTTATGATGCCAATGGTCGGGTATATGATCTTCGTTCAATTAGTGCAACGCATAAAGTAGCACTACCAGATACGAAAGGAGTAGATGCATAATGTGGAAGACGATATTACGGCGTATATTACTGATGATTCCGCAAATTATTATTTTAAGTATTTTCATCTTTATTTTAGCAAAAATGATGCCAGGAGATCCGTTTACCGGTTTAATTAATCCAAACCAAGACCCAGCTGTTATTGAAAAGTTAAGAGAAGCAGCAGGACTAAATGATCCATGGTACGTTCAATACGTTCGCTGGGTGAAAAATGCCTTTCATGGAGATTTTGGACAAAGTTTCTTATATAAACGCTCCGTATCTTCACTGATTGGTGAGCGAGCAGTCAATACATTATGGTTATCTTTAGTGACGATTATTTTAACGTATTTGATTGCCTTACCATTAGGACTTCTTTCAGGAAGATATCAAAATTCATGGTTTGATAAATTAGTGATTGTTTATAACTTTATTAGCTTTGCGATTCCGCTATTTATCTTTGCGTTAATTATGTTGTTTGTTTTTGGTTACCGTTTAGGATGGTTTCCAACAACAGGGTCAGTATCACCGACGCTTGATAAAGGAACAGCTGCTTACTTTTGGAGTAGGATTCACCATCTGATTTTACCAGCGATTACTCAAGCACTTTTAGGAACGGTTATTACGATTCAATATTTACGTAATGAAGTTATTGATTCTCAGTCCCTTGATTATGTACGTACAGCACGTGCTAAAGGGGTTCCAACGAATAAAGTTTATACACGACATATCTTTAGAAATGCATCACTACCTATTGCAGCTCAACTAAGTTATGAGATTACAGCACTGATTAGTGGATCTGTTGTTATTGAAACCATCTTTGGGTATCCAGGTGTTGGTAAATTATTTATTGAATCTATCGGACAACGTGATTATTCAGTAATTACTGCATTAGTATTAATATTAGGGATTGCTGCACTAGTTGGAAACTTAATTTCGGATATTATTATGAGTATTATTGATCCAAGAATCCGAATTCAATAAGAGAAAAGAGGTGAATGAGCATGGGCTTAGTAAATGAAGATACACAAGAGACGGTATTAATAGAGGAGCAAATTCCACCCACAGGAATGAAAGTGGTGATGCGAGAATTTGCGAAAGACAAGTTAGCATTATTTTCTTTAGCTTTTTTAATTCTTATTTTACTAGTAGTATTTGTAGGTTCTTTATTTATTGATAAACAACAGGTAATGACGGTAAGTATTTTAGATAAATATGCCCCTCCAGGTGATGGTTTTATTTTAGGAGCCGATGAAGGGGGACGTGATGTTTTTGGACAGCTAATTATCGGTGCAAGAAACTCAATTACAATTGGTTTTGCGATTACTATCATTACCTCAATTATTGGTGTTGGGTTAGGAATTATTTCTGGCTATTACGGTGGAATTATTGATTCTATTATTATGCGAATTGTTGATTTCATTATGATTTTACCGATTATGATGATTATTATTGTATTTGTAACTATCACACCGAAGTATACGGTATGGTCTTTTGTTTGGATTATGAGTGCGTTTTATTGGGTGGCTAAAGCAAGGCTCTTTCGCAGTAAGGCACTTTCAGAATCACGAAGAGATTATGTGAGTGCTTCAAAAACAATGGGGACTAGTGATTTTAAAATTATGTTCCGTGAAATTATGCCGAATTTAAGTTCTTTAATTATTACGAACTTAACTTTGAATTTTGCAGGAAATATTGGTATTGAAACGACACTAACCTTCTTAGGATTTGGATTACCTGCTGATGTACCAAGTTTAGGGACATTAATTGGCTTTGCAAGTAATGGTGATGTGTTAACAACAAAACAATGGGTATGGTTACCTGCATCAATCTTAATTTTAGTATTGATGTTGAGTATAAATTATGTTGGACAAGCATTAAAACGTTCAGCAGACGCAAGACAACGCTTAGGTTAAAAAAAGGAGGAACAGCATGATGAAGAAAAAAATGTTAGGATTTGTAACTGTTGCAGCAATGACGTCGATGACTCTAGCCGCATGTGGAAATGAGGATAAGGAAAAAACAACAGGGGACGGCTCACAAGCAGAAGCTGTTGAATTACCCTCTAAAGTAGAAAATGACAAACCAGAAATTGATGGAGGAACTTTAGAATTAGCGATTGTAATGGACTCTCCATTTAAGGGGATGTTTATTCGCGAATTATATGAAGATGCTTATGATCAAGATTTTATCTCTATTGCCCAGCCTCCAATTTTTGCCTATGACGAAGACTTTAGAATTAATGATCGTGGTGCAGCAAAATTAGAGTTAGATAAAGAGAATAATAAAGCTAAAATTAAAATTAAAGATGAAGTAAAATGGAGTGACGGTGAGCCTGTTACTGCAGAAGATTTAATTTATTCTTATGAAATCATTGGGCATAAAGACTATACAGGAGTTCGTTATGATGATAATATGATAAATATTATCGGAATGGAAGAGTATCATGAAGGGAAAGCAGATACGATTTCAGGACTTAAAGCGCTTGATGATAAAACATTAGAAATTGAATTTAAAGAAGTACATCCTGGAATGGAAACATATGATGGTGGGATTTGGCCTTCAGCAGCACCTAAACATCAATTAAAAGATATTCCAGTTAAAGATTTAGAATCAAGTGATGAAGTACGTGTTCATCCATTATCATTTGGACCTTATGTGATTGATAAAGTGACACCAGGTGAAGCGGTACAATACGTACCTAATGAGCATTATTATGGGGATCGTTCTAAGATTGAAAAAGTGATCTTAACAGTTATCCCAACTTCAGCAAGTATTGAAGCATTAAAAGCAAAACAATATGATATGATCTTTAAAATGCCTACAGATACATTCCCATCTTATAAAGATATTGAAGGGTATCAAAATCTAGGGCGTGAAGAATTATCATATAACTATATCGGCTTTAAATTAGGAAAATGGAATGATGAAAAAGGCGAAGTAGAAACAGATCCAAATGCGAAAATGGCGAATAAAAAGTTACGTCAAGCGATGGGATATGCGGTAGATAATGATGCTATTGGTGAGAAATTCTATCACGGATTACGTACTGGTGCAACAACACTTATTCCACCTATCTTTAAAGCACAACATGATGATAGTATTGAAGGATATCAATATGATATTGAAAAAGCTAAAGAATTATTAGATGAAGCTGGATATAAATATGAAAAAGAAGGCGATACTTATCGTAAAGATCCAGATGGTAATGATTTAGTCATTAAATTTGCATCAATGTCTGGTGGAGAGACAGCACAACCTATTGCAGATTACTATATCCAACAATGGAAAGAAATCGGATTAAATGTTGAATTAACAGGTGGACGTTTAATTGATTTCCAATCATTCTATGATAAAGTAAAAAATGATGATCCAGATATCGATATTTTCCAAGCTGCATGGGGACTTTCAGAATATCCATCACCATCTGGCCTTTATGGACCAAAAGCAGCCTTTAACTACACACGCTTCTCATCAGAAGAAAATACGAAGTTAATTGATGATATTGATTCTAAAGAATCATTTGATTTAATTAAACAAAAAGAGTTCTTTGATAAATGGCAACAATATGCCTTTGAAGAAGCATTTGCGATTCCAACATTATATCGTACAGAAGTGCTTCCAGTAAGTGACCGTGTGAAAGACTTTAGTTGGGATTACAGTGAGTTTTCTGAAAAAGGATTCAGTACGCTTAAATTAACGGATGAAAAACGTTAAGGGATCATTTTATTAAGAAAGACAAAGATACAAAGTATCTGTGTCTTTCTTTCTTTTTATCTTTTAGTTGAGTCCTCGTAATAGGTGTCATATTTTTTTATAAAAAATATAAGAAAAATATTATTTGTAGTTTTATTTTATTTAAGGTAAAATAGAAGAGAATACGAAAGAATGAGGTGGCTATGGATGAGTTTTCATGAAGAAACAGTGCGTTTTGAATTTGATGACCATTATAAACAAAAAGTCAGTGATACATTAGCAACGGTCTATCATGCACTTGAAGAAAAAGGGTATAACCCGATTAATCAAATCGTTGGTTATTTACTTTCTGGAGATCCTGCATATATTCCTCGTTATCAAGATGCACGTAACTTAATTCGTCGCCATGAACGAGATGAAATTATGGAAGAGCTCGTTAAGACTTATTTATTTGCACATGGTATAGATACTTTATGAGAGTAATGGGATTAGATGTTGGTTCAAAAACAGTAGGTGTTGCCGTGAGCGATCCTTTAGGATGGACAGCGCAAGGGATTGAAATCATTTCAATCGATGAGGAAGCTCATATCTTTGGTTGGGAACGGCTTGAAGCGTTGATTAAAGAATACCAAGTAACACATATTGTGATTGGCCTTCCTAAAAATATGAATAACACTATTGGTCCTCGAGCTGAAGCTGCACTTGAGTACGGAAAAGCAGTTCAAGAGCGTTTTCATCTTCCAGTATCTTATCAAGATGAACGACTGACAACAGTACAAGCAGAACGATTTTTAATCGAAGAGGCGAATACATCGCGTAAAAAGCGAAAAAAAGTGATTGATAAGTTAGCAGCGGTTATGATTTTACAAAATTATTTAGATCAACATAAATAGAAAAGAGGATGCATGATGACAGAACAAAACAATAACCAAGAATATATTACCTTATATGATGAAGAAGGTAATGAAGCACTTTATGAAATTTTAATGACTATTGACGGTCAAGAGCAATTTCAAAAAAACTATGTGTTAGTATATCCAGCAGGGGTATCAGAGGATGAAGATGTAGAACTTTATGCTTATTCATTTGAAGAAGATGAAGAAGTTGGCAATGAAGGTAAATTATCACCTGTAGAAACAGATGAAGAGTGGGATATGATTGAAGAAGTACTTCAAGCCTTTTTATTAGATAGTGATCGTGAAGAAGAATAAAAAAAACCTGTTGAATCTTTCAACAGGTTTTTTTCCATTATCGATTGATGATGCAATATGAAGCATTTAGCTAAAGCAATAAATGTATTAAGGAACTGGTAATAAGTAACTGGTTTCAATCCATTGTTGTACTGAAGGGAGTAGATCTTCAGGTGCTTCTGCAGTAATTTGATGGAGTTCGTGTTCTGATTCTAAAATATAAAACAGCTCATAAATTTCAGATTCTCTCTGTATGACGATTTTATAAGCAGGTTGTTCTAAAATTGTGATTTCTTGATGATCAAGAGATACAGGATTTTGTTGGGATAAGGTATTGATTAACTGTTGTTTATAGTGCTCTAAAGATGATGTTTCAGGTCTTTCTTTAGAAAAGGGGGGATCCAGTGCGATTTTGCTTCCTTGATTGTTTGTATAAGTAATCCGTTCAGGATATTTTGCGTCATATAAAAAAGTCCATGCTTCTGGAACTTCTAAACTTCCTTCAGAAAGACTGCCTATTTTTTGCATAGGTACCGCATGAATATCGTAGTTGATCGCCTCTAATTGAGAGAGTTCCTCTTCAATTTTATTGTTTCCACAGCCTGTTAATAAAACAAGACTACATAGACTGCTGAAAAGTAGCCATTTATGATCCTTCACAAGTCGTAACCTCCTTTAGCGTAGTCTGTATAAAAAATATTTTATCATAAATTATATAAAATCAAAAAATTTATTTAGAGTTTAATAGAACTCTGTACTTATAAATCCGCTATGGCTTAAGATTAGTGATAGTTTAATTAAGTAAAGTCTACGAAGTTAAGAAGAAAACCAAGTCTGATTGTAGCTCAATCTTTAGGAGTCAGTTAGGAGGTAACAAAGATGAGTTCTAGGGAAAAGTTGTTGTGCTTAAGTAGTATGTTACTGATTATATTATTAGGATGTCATAAAAAAGAAGAGGTCCCTCAAGAACAAGAAGAGCAAGAAGTTGTCGTTCAAGAGGTGCAAAAGCGAGTGTATCAAGACGGCATTTATCAGTTAGAGGAGATGGATTATAATCCAGAAGGGTGGCGCGCAGTTTTTACGATTCGCGTTGAAGAGGGGAATATTGTAGATTCTGATTTTGATTATGTCTCTGCTCAAGGGCAAAGACAATCTGAAGATATAGGCTATCATGAACTGATGGAAGATAAAGCAGGATATGGGCCTTTAGATATTATTCCTTATTTAAATACGATGCTTATCAATCATCAGTCTTTAGATCAAGTCACCGTATTAGACGGAGCAGTAGAGATAACACAACAATTTAGGCAGTACGGTGAAGCGTTACTTAATGCAGCAGAGCGTGGTGATACTACTCTTATTCGTCGCTAATGATTATATTTAAAGAGTAAGTTTAACAGTTACTGTTATAGAACTTGATACTTAAGCATCTACTATGGCTTCAGCCTAGGGGTAGTTTAAAGACATCATCAGTAGAGTTATTGTTTATTGTTTTTAATTCTTCTATTGACAATTTTTTTAAAAAGACGTATACTAAGCAATGTTGAGAATGAAGTAGAAGCACCCGCTTCTCGCCTAAGTTGATCAATCAGCTTAGGCTGATAAGATAAGACATGACTGATGAGCATTCATGTGGGATCAAGGCGGGCCATTGTGCTCGCCTTTTTCTGCTTTTTTCTGAAAAATATATGGAGGTGGATGACCATAGCAAGAGATATGATGGTAAATGATGGTATTCGAGCGCGTGAATTACGTGTAATTACAGCTGATGGTGAACAATTAGGAGTAAAAACAAAAAGTGAGGCTTTAAAACTAGCAGAAGCTGCTAATTTAGACTTAGTTCTTGTAGCCCCTAATGCAAAACCACCAGTAGCTCGTATTATGGATTATGGAAAGTATCGTTTTGAGCAACAGAAAAAAGAACGAGAAGCACGTAAAAAACAAAAGGTAATTCATGTTAAAGAAGTACGTTTGAGTCCAACTATTGATGTGAATGATTTTAATACAAAATTGCGTAATGCACGTAAGTTTTTAGAAAAAGGGGATAAAGTCAAAGCCTCTATTCGTTTTAAAGGGCGTGCGATTACTCATAAAGAAATTGGACAAAAAGTATTAGACCGTCTTGCCGAAG
>JASLFJ010000111.1 GCA_030150665.1 Enterococcaceae bacterium | reverse complement strand
GCTAATTGATAAAAATCAAATCAATATTAAAGAGATTGCTAATTTAAGAAATGAAATCGCTCACAATAAAAAAGTAACAAGTTATATAGAAGAAGGAGATACATTAGTGTTTAATTACGATAGTTTAGTAGGTTATGTGTCAAAAATAAATGACTTTTTTAAGGCCTATGATTATTTGAAATTTTTACTTGAAAAATAATATACTAAACCCAAAACCATTTCAGAATCATACTGATAGACATGCCCAAAAAGTTAAAAACTTTTTGGGCATGATTAGGTTATGGCGTTTTTGTTTATAATGATATTTCAGTTTCTGGTTCCCGATTACCGATTACGTATCCTGTATTATGTATCACGTTTTCCTGTTTGCTTACTAAACAAATGTAGTAATTTACACAAAAGGAGTTGGATTCGTTATATGCTTAATGTAAATTTGAACGTAAGAGTAATAAGTTTCTTACACTCAAATCGGGTAATTTTAGCCAATATGATTAGTTACAATGGAAAATAAATAAAATCAATTTTATGAGTCAGCAAACAAATAAAAGTAGTTTTTTTCGAGAGTTAGATAGAATAATTGAAGAATATAAGATAACAGATTATAATCAATTTAATTGGTTTAAGGTAATGTATAAAATGACAGAAGAGAAAAATTTACATTCTCGTTTTATTGCTTTTCTATTGAATCCTAGAGGTTCTCATGGGCAAGGAGATGTTTTTTTAAAGTTGTTTTTAGAAGACTTTAATATTCTTAATTTTAATTTGGAAGGTATAATCGTATTGCCTGATGAAGACACTAAAAAAGAAGAAGATAATATTGATATTTTAATAAAAAATAGCAGTAAGCAAGCTATTATCATAGAAAACAAGATCTTTGCAAGTGATAGCAATAAAGAGGAGGTTTTAGAAGATGAAAAAGGGACTTGTACGCACAAGTACCAAATACCTCGTTATTATAAAAAAGCTACGTGTAATGGTCGTCTTACAGTTACAAACATTATTTATCTAAATGTAAAAGATATTCAACCATCATTTTATGATGAATTTCCAAGTGAGGTGAAGGAAATACTGCAATGTAGGAATTACATCAAAGATGTTTTAGCTTGGATAGGTAAATGTATTGATGTTTGTTCAGAAGAAAATATTTTTAAAGTTGGTTTGATACAATATAAGCAAGCGACTACGGAGTTTTTAAACGATTACAAATTAGCATTGGACTTGCAAGAAGTTTCATCTTTAAAAGAAAATTTAGAGGAAGCTTTTACGTTCTGGGATACCGGAGATGAGGATACAAAATATCGTGTAATTAAAAAACAATTCAAACATGTAAAATGGCATACAGTCTATGATTTTTATTCAGAATTAAAAGAAGCGTTAGAGACTAAGTATAAGGAAAGAGTACAAGTAAATGAAGTTGATAAAGAACAAATTACAAAACTAACGCATACTGGTAGTGATAAAGAAAGAGAGCAAGTAAATGAAGTTGATAAAAAACAAATTACAAAACTAACGAATACTGGTAGTAATAGAAAAACAGTGTTAACTTTTACTGTTGACAATGAACCTTATTATGTGTGTAATGATGGTAAAGGATTTAGCGTAGGAAGAAATAAAAAGAATAAAACAAAAGGAGAAGATTATGAGGCTATTTACGAAAAAAAAGAATATAAGTACTTTGACTTTTCACAACGTGATGTTTTTGAATTAGTAATCTCAGCAAAAAGAAAAGAGATTATTGATAAAATACTAGAAGTACTAACAGAAAAATTGATAAAATGCTAACCAAACCACTTTTAACTATAATCGTTGTAGTTATTAAAAGGTTTGTGTTTAGTTTCTTTATGTTATAAAAACTTAACTTGAGAAAGTTATTATAATAAAAGTCCCCCCTTCAGTAAAAAGAATAACTGAAGGGGGTTTCTTTTTCCAACAACACTCCCCTCATCAACACTTCCCTAAAAAAGCACTGGCACTACAACCTGTTTCCGGTTTATCATATTTCACAGGTCGTGCTTGAGTACTGTGTCATACTCTCTACCCAAATAAGAATAAAAGTAGGTATAGGTTGTTCTTGTATCTATATAAAACTATTTATGATAGATTTGTTGTCTTTCAATTCCCTGTTATAAAAGAGATATTTTATTACAGATATATTTTACTTTATATTGTTATATAGGCGAATAATGATTTGCCTTTATGATGTTTGAATAATGATTTACTTTGTTGTTTTAATCGGGAACGAGTTTGGCATTGGTTAGGAATCCTTCGGAAAACACCCTTGTTTTGCGAAGGATTCTTGCACTATTGCAAAGCCGTTCCAAAGAAAGAAGTGAATGAGATATGTATGTTATTGTAATTCAGTATTTAAGGTGTTTGTATGTAGGCAGGCTTTTATTAGGTAGATAAAAAAACGATAATGTTCTTATCGTTTTTTTATATTATGTTGAAGCACATTGTATTGTATGTATTGTGTTTCAAGGTGTCATAAATTTTTATCCCACAACGCGATTTAAAACAAGGATCGTTTTGTTTTTAGTTGGGTGATCCGTCATTGGGTAAAATACAACAGCATAGCTGTTCTGTTTCGTTTTGTTTATACTTGAA
>JASLFJ010000109.1 GCA_030150665.1 Enterococcaceae bacterium | reverse complement strand
TCTTTTAGATACATTAGCTCGTGATTTAACGGCTTATGCAGGACAAGATCAGATGGATCCTATTGTAGGTAGAGATCAAGAGATTGAACGTATGATTCAAATTTTATCACGTCGCACAAAAAATAATCCGGTACTTGTTGGTGAGCCAGGTGTTGGGAAAACAGCGATTGCTGAAGGGTTAGCTCAACGTATTGTATCTGGAGATGTGCCAGAACGTTTATTAAGTAAACGTGTGATGATGCTTGATTTAGGATCATTAATTGCTGGAACAAAGTACCGAGGAGAGTTTGAAGGACGTATTAAAAAGATGCTTGATGAGATTTATCAAGATGGAAATATTATTTTATTTATTGATGAACTTCATATGTTAATCGGTGCAGGAGGTGCTGAAGGATCGATTGATGCGGCTAATATTTTAAAACCTGCTTTAGCACGTGGAGAAATCCAGGTCATTGGTGCAACGACATTAGATGAGTATCAAAAATACATTGAAAAAGATGCAGCGTTAGAACGCAGATTTGCTCAAATTCATGTAGATGAGCCTTCAGCTGAAGAAGCTATTAGAATACTAGAAGGTATTAAAGAAAAATATGAAGAGTATCATCAAGTTAGTTATACCGATGAGGCTTTAGAGGCGGCAGTTAAGCTAGCAGTCCGTTACTTGCCAGATCGTTATTTACCAGATAAAGCGATTGATTTAATGGATGAAGCTGCTGCTAAGGTATACTTATCACAACATCATTCAGCATCACCGATCATTGCTCAGCGAAATTTAATTACTCGCTTAATGCAAGAAAAAGAACAAGCAATTTTAAATCAAGATTTCAAACGTGCTGCAGAACTTCGAGAACAAGAAAAACAAGAAGTGGAAGCTTTTGAACGTATGTTATTACAAAAAGAAGCTGGAAAGAAAGATGCCAAACAACGTCTTAAAGTAACAGAAGAAGATATCGCAACAGTGATTGCTCAGTGGACAGGTATTCCAGTAACACAATTAAGACAGCAAGAAGCAAAACGCTTAATGAATTTAGAAGAAAAATTACATAAGCGTGTGATTGGTCAAGATGAGGCTGTTAATACCGTTTCTAGAGCTATCCGCCGATCTCGAAGTGGATTAGGTGCGAAAAATCGACCGATTGGTTCATTTATGTTTTTAGGGCCTACTGGAGTCGGGAAAACAGAGCTAGCTAAGGCATTAACTGAAGCATTATTTCATGATGAGTCAGCCTTGATTCGTGTAGATATGTCTGAATACATGGAGAAATTTAGTGCAACAAGACTTATAGGCTCTCCTCCAGGATATGTAGGCTATGATGAAGGCGGACAGTTAACAGAGCAAGTGCGTCAAAAACCTTATTCTGTTATTTTATTTGATGAAATTGAAAAAGCACATCCAGATGTCTTTAATATGTTACTTCAAGTCTTAGATGATGGTTTTTTAACAGATTCTAAAGGAAGACGTGTTGATTTTAGAAATACGGTGATTTTATTAACATCTAATGTTGGTGCAAGAGAGCTTCAAGAACAGAAATTAGTAGGATTTAATGTGCCAAATCCAAAAGAAGATCACGAATGGATTCAAAAACAATTGATGGATAGCTTAAAACAAACATTTCGACCCGAATTTTTAAATCGATTGGATGATATTATTGTCTTTAAAGCATTAACAGAAGAAGAAATTGAACGTATTGTTCGATTGATGAGTCAGCAGCTCATCGACCAGTTAGCAGAACAAGATATTACATTATCCTTTACCAAACATGCCATTCAGCATATTGCTAAAATAGGTTTTGATCCAGAATATGGAGCACGACCTATTCGCCGCGTACTACAAAGAGAAGTTGAAGATGCTTTAAGTGAGGCATTAATTAGTGGCACGATTAGTGCTGGAGATAAGGTTGTTATTGGAGCATCTAAAGGTGTTATTACCGTGACTAAAAAAGATCAAACTTCAAAGCGTAAAGCATCATTAGAGACATCAAAATAAATTGACACACTATATAAATGGTGTTACTGTTAGATTATTGATTTGATAAAGGAGACGTTTTATATGTCTGTAACTAAATCTGCATTAGCATGTTCTGTATGTGGCTCACGAAATTATGCTAAGGCAATTCGTGCTTCACATACAAGAAATAAACGATTAGAAGTAAAAAAATTTTGTAAACATTGTGGGACACATACACTACATAAAGAAACAAAATAAAAAGGAGGTATTGATGGATGAAATTTATTCGAAGTGTCATTGATGAGATGAAGCAAGTGACATGGCCAAGTAAAAAACAATTACGTAAAGATGTACGTGTTGTGATTGAGACAAGTATTTTATTTGCGATTTACTTAGGTGTTATTGATTTTGTGATCACAAAGATTTTTGCTTCAGCATTTAAAATTCATACAAGAGATTAAGCAGAAAGGAAGGATATTTTTCCTTCCTTTTTTCTTTTCTTTTTTTATGGTAAGATGATAAAAGTTAGTTCAATGAATATTTAATTTAGAAGGGAGAGATTTTAAGTAGTGATGAATATACTATTACTCCTTAGTTTTGTTGTGCTCCTTATTTTAGTCATTACTTATAGTATTATTTATTATAAGTATCGTAAATTATATGAAATGCATTATACAACACAAGACGTTCAATCTAGTCGAGAAGCTATAGAACAGTTACGAAAAATGTATTTTTTTCAGTTAAGCCGTTTTAAAATAGGTATTTATTTTGTTTTAATATTAAATATAGGTTTAGGTATGTTTAGTCTTTTACAACAATCTAAAGATATTTCTAAATCAAAAGATTTAATGGCAACACTTGAAGCAAATGCGGTGCCTGTTCGAGAACGAGAACCTCAAGGGGTTCAAAAAGATCAAGATAAAGATAAAGCAACAGAAACGACATCATTTGCAGAAGAAGAAAGCATTGATGATATTGTAGAAGAGAAAGTACCGGCAAAAGAGCGAAGCTTAGTTGCTTATGATCCTAATGAGTGGAATATTAAAGATTTTCCGTGGCAAGAAATTATTGAAGCGAATATTAATGAAAATCCTCCTCTTAAGGTCGAATATGAAGCTACGCTTACGCAAAAATTAATGCCTTATTTAGGGCCACTTGCGATTACAATTACACAAAATAAAACAGAGCCTTCTTTGATTATCTCTGCAGTTTCTATTGGATTGGATGAAGCGACATTACCTATGGCTTTAGATAATTTAGATAAATTGATGAATGAATTATCAGAAGTACCAAGTATTAGTATGTTTGATATTACATTCTCTTATAGTGATGGAGAGTCTATGAAGAAAGAGACAAGATGGTTTTACCGTGAACAAGAACGATTAGTTCCGGTTGTATCAGAATAAAGTTTCAAAAATAAATGGATCGAAGGATTGCAAAATAATAAATATTTTTGTATAATGAGTGATGTTGATGATCTTTTTCAACATTTTTGTTGAAAAAAGATAAACATGATGGAGGTGGAAATTATGCCAAATATTGAATCTGCAATGAAACGTGTACGTACAAATGAGAAAGCGAATGCTAAAAATTCTGCTCAATTAAGTGCAATGCGTACTACTATTAAAAAATTCGAACAAGCAGTTCTTGAAGGATCTGATGATGTTCAAGAAAAATATCAAGCAGCGGTTAAAGCAATTGATATGGCAGCATCTAAAGGATTGATTCATAAAAATAAGGCAAATCGTGATAAATCACGTTTACATGCTAAATTAGCAAAATAATAGATAACTTTTGATAAAAACAAAAAGATGTATTCTTTTTGTTTTTTTTATTTAGAGTTCAATAGAACGGTTTACTTAAGAAGCCACTATGGCTTCAGCCTAGTGCTAGTTCAATATGTTCTCGTAGCTCAGTTGGATAGAGCAATTGCCTCCTAAGCAATAGGTCGCACGTTCAAGTCGTGTCGAGAACGTCTTAAATCATTGACCTCACTTTATGAAATCATGTATAATTAATTTATTATATGAATACTTGTTCATATATCAGATTGAATCAAAGTGAGGGATAATAATGACAAAAACAAATGAACCAAAACGCTGTAGCGATATGCCCGATTTAAAGCCTCATGACCATGATCATGATCATGGTTCAGTCTCTGTAATTTTATATTTTGTGGGCCTCGTCTTATTTTTAGCGGCTCTGTGGATGCCTGTAGGTGTGTTACGGGCCACAACTTTTATTGTTGCAATGTTGCTTTCAGGTTATCATGTAATGTTAGAAGGTGTTGTTGATACCATTCAATGGACCAAAAAAAAAGGAAAATTTACACCGAATGTCCATATTTTAATGACTATAGCTGCAGTTGCTGCAGTGCTTATTGGACAATTTGAAGAAGGATCTTTATTAATTTTAATTTTTGCGGGAGCACACTTTTTAGAAGAGTATGCAGAAGGAAAAAGTAAACGTGAAATTACAGAATTATTAACACTAAATCCAACTGATGCCCGGTTATATGATCCTAAAACAGGGGCTGTGAGGGTTGTTCCTGTTTCTCAGTTAAAGATTGGCGATCAAGTTCAAGTATTAAATGGGGATCAAGTGCCAACAGATGGGGAGATTATTTCTGGGAACGGATTTATTGATGAAAGCTCAATTAGCGGAGAAAGTATTCCAAGAGAAAAAACGGTTGGTGATGAAGTTTTTGGAAGTACTATTAATGAAGAAGGAACTTTCTTAATGAAAGTGACTAAAGACAGCCAAGATACGGTATTTGCGAAAATTTTAAAACTGGTTGAAGATTCTCAAAATAACTTATCTAAAACAGCTACTAAAATTCAAAAAATTGAACCTATTTATGTCAACAGTGTTCTTATTTTCTTCCCAATTTTTGATTGCTCTTATATAGCGCAAAGCCCTTTGTGCATCTTGCAGAGGAGCTTTATAGCTGTCAAT
>JASLFJ010000068.1 GCA_030150665.1 Enterococcaceae bacterium | reverse complement strand
TAATAGTGGAGAAGAAATAGCTTTCTTCGTCGCTTCAATCACACGATCCTCACCACTTGCAACCCCAATTCCCATCAATGCTGTTCCTTGATTTTCCATGACCGTCTTCACATCAGCAAAGTCTAAGTTAACATATCCAGGCGCAGTAATTAAATCAGAAATACCTTGTACCCCTTGACGTAACACATTATCTGCTTCACGAAAAGCTTCAAGCATAGGTGTCTTTTTATCAACGATTTCTAATAAGCGATTATTAGAGATAATAAGTAAGGTATCTACATGGTCTTTTAATAATGCAATACCTTCTGCTGCATATCTACCACGCTTAGGCCCTTCAAAACTAAATGGACGTGTAACAACACCAACTGTTAAAGCACCTTGATCTTTTGCTATTTTAGCTACAATAGGTGCAGCACCTGTCCCTGTTCCACCACCCATTCCAGCTGTAATAAAGACCATATCAGCGCCTTTTAAAGCTTCTTCTAATTCAGATTCACTTTCTTCTGCTGCCTTTTGTCCTACATCTGGTTGAGAGCCTGCTCCTAATCCACGTGTGAATTTAGGTCCTAACTGAATGATCGTTTCTGCTTTGGAATGTTTTAATGCTTGTACATCTGTATTTGCAACAATAAATTCTACACCTTGTACATTTTCTTCGATCATACGATTAACCGCATTACCACCTGCGCCACCAACACCAATTACTTTAATAATAGCGCCATTATCCATATGATTATCTAATGAAAATTCCATCTACCTTATCCTCCTTTAATTCTTAATCAAAAATATTAGAAAAGAATCCTTTTATCTTACCACCAACTGAGTCGCCATCATCTTCTGATGATTTTGCTGGCTGTATTTGACCGGGTGCTTCAGATATTTGGGCTTCTTTATGTTCTGTTGTTTGAACAATATTTGTTTGAGGTTCTTGAATGATTGCCTGTTCTGCAGGTGGAGCAGATGTTATAGCATCTGCTGCTACTGAAGACACTTGTGGTGCAGCACCCACTACTGCTGCCTTAGCAATATGATAGACATCACTTAAATTCGCAGCATATTCTGTAATACTAATTACATTTGAAAACACAGGATTTCTTAAGCCCATATGATTTGGTACATAAAGCTTAACATTAGTTTCAAATATCTCTGCTGCTAAATCAACAACACCTGGAATACTTGCAGCTCCTCCTGTAAGTACTACTCCTCCAGGTAATGTCAATGCGTCAATAGCCTCTAAAATATAACGTGATTTACTAAAAATTTGTTCTACACGTGCTTCAATAATTTCAGATAGATAATGCTCATCGACTTTAACGGGTTCTTTTTGACCAATAACATCTACTGGAAAATCTTCTGTAGTTGATGCTCTTGGAGGATAAGCTGTACCATAATTAATTTTTAATGCTTCTGCATTTGCCACTGAAGTATTTAAAACAACAGAAATATCTTTAGTAACAAACTCTCCACCTTCTTGTTCAACATGCGCATATTTAAGTTCTGATTCATACATAACTGCAGTTGTCGTTTGACCACCACCCATGTCAATAATGACAGTACCAAATTCTTTTTCTCCATCAGATAGAATCGTCTCTCCAAGTGCAATAGGTGTAATTACAAGTTCTTCTAAATGAAGTCCTGCCAGTTCAACACATTTTTTAATATTATGAACAATAGTTCTAGGCCCTGTAAATACTAACCCTCTCATATCTAAGCGTACACCAATCATGCCTCTAGGATCTTTAATGCCTTCAAAACCATCTACCTTAAATTCTTGAGGTACTAATGCGATGATTTGACGCTCTGGAGGTGTAGAACGCACAATAGCAGCAGAAGCTACATTTTGCACATCAATATCGGTAATCTCTTTTGACTCAGAATGAACTGCAATCATGCCTTGACATTCTTCAATCTCAATTAAATTAGCTGGTAAGCCAACATTAACACTTTTAATTTTAATACCTGATTTTTCCTCAGCTTGTCGTACTGCTCTTTGAATTGATCGTGCTGCCTTATCAATATCAATAATGATTCCTTTATTAAGACCTTCAGAACGAGCATTACCAACACCAATAATATTCATTTGATCTTCTAAATATTCTGCAACAACAACTTTTACAGATGTTGTACCTATATCTAAGCCCACATAAATCCCTGTTTTTGCCATGAACCATATACCCTCCTACTTCTTTCTCAACATCATATCTTAATCATATGCTTCACATTCATAGTATATATTAACTTCTCTTAATTTTATCATATTTAAAGAATTTTGCGAATCTAAACTATAAAAATAATTTTAAAATTCATAAAAAAAACTTATTTAACGAAATATTACCGACAAAACCTAAAATTTACATTGTAGTTTCGACTGATTCATACAACCATTCACCTTGATATACTTCATCTTGTTCTTCTTCATTACTCTTTAATTCTTGATCATTTGGATATGGGCTTGTATAAATTCCAGCTTCCATATCAATAATACCATTAAATTCCATATCATGAGCAATAGAAGCATAGTAAACCATTTTTTCTGATAAATCTGTAAGTATACCAATAACTTGATTTCCATCTCTCATATCCAGAGTTACTGCATAAGGATTAATATGATCTTGATTATTAATCACTTTTTCAATATTTTCTTGTACAACCGGATCTAAAGATTCATAAACTGATAACATCTGTTTTAACTTATCACTTTTATCTTGAAATCCAATAAATAAAGGCTTTAACTGATCTTGATCAGAAACAATTTCGTTTAATATCGTCCCATTTGATAATACTGGATGCCATTTACCTTTTTCTTCAGCATAGCCAACAACTGGATATTCTTTAATATGAATCACTAATGTATTTAATGGTTTAAAACTGAGTATAGCCTGTTCAATTTTAGGATTTCTTTTTTTTATGTTATTCATATGTGCAGCTTTATTTAAATACTGTCCCCACAACGTATCTTGTTGACTAAATTCTGCTGCTTTTAAAATATCTTCTGTCGTAATATTTTGATTGCCTTCAACAATAATAGCACCGATTTTATTATAAGGAGAAATCCAATAAAACATAACAGCAGCACCTAATAAAAACAATGTTAACAGAACACTCACGCGCCTATATAATAAACGTTTCTTTCTTTTATCATCATCAATATCATCATTTTGATCTATCATATCAACATCTTTTTCAACTTGATCTTCTTGTTGATCTTCTTGCTGATCTTCATCATTCTCTTCTTGGTATTCCTGCAAAGAATCTTGACGTTGTTCTTGTTCTTTTTTCCATTGCTGATAAGCTTCATGTTCTCTTTGCCACGGTGTCTTTTCAAATAATTGATCAGAATTATCCTTAATAGGATCATCTAAATAATCATCATCTAACTGAAGATCTGACTGCTTTTTCTTGTTCATGATCTCAACGTCACCCCTTCACTTGAGGTTAGCTGTTCCATTAATTGAATAATAGTATCAGATGCATTAGGAAATCCTAATTGACGTGCAGCTAAACTCATATCTTCTCTAGCATGATCATCTAACATCAGCTGATCAATCGCATTGACTAACTCCTTACCATCAAATGTCTGATCCGTTAATAACTGAGTCGCACCGAATTCTAATAACGCTTGTGCATTTTTTGTTTGATGATCATTAGTTACATTAGGACTTGGAATTAAGATTGTCGGAAGACCTAATGCAGTAAATTCAGCAATGGATGTCGCTCCTGCTCTTGATACTACTAAATCAATATTGGGTAATACTTGCTCCATTTGACGAATATATGGACGTACGACGATATTTTTTATCTTATGATTTTTTAAACTCTCTGGTATATCTTCATAATAAATCGTACCAGAACTATATAAAATTTGATAAGGTTTATTGGCTAATACTTCATAACTTTCTAAAAATGCCTTTTGTAAAGTTAATGCTCCTCTACTCCCTCCAAAAATAAGAACGGTAGGTTTTTTAGGATCTAAATCAAATTCTTTTAAAATATCACTTTTTTCAATGTGTACAACTTCTTGTGCTCTTGGGTTTCCAGTTAAGTGTACCTTGTTTTTAGGAAAATAATCTTGAGTTTGCGAAAAACAAGTACAAATAGCATCAACGTATTTTGCTAAAAATTTATTTGTAAGACCAGGAACACTATTTTGTTCATGAATCATTGTCGGAATATTAAGCCGTGCTGCTTGATAAACAACAGGTGCACAAACATACCCACCTGTGCCTAATACAATATCTGGCTGAAACGCTTTAATAATTTTTTTTACTTCACGCAAACTTTGTAAAAATAACCATGCTGTCTTAATATTATGAAATGATAATGATCGAGAAAGCCCTTGAATCTGAATGGTTTTAAAAGGAATATTTGCCTCAGGAATAATTCGACTCTCTAATCCTTTATCAGTACCAATATAAAGCACTTCATGATCTTCATCTTTTTCTTGGATAGCTTGAATTAAAGATAATGCTGGATAAATATGCCCTCCAGTACCTCCACCTGATACCAATATCTTCATATTTTTAACTTCATTCCTTTTCTTTCTCTTTTTTTAAATCATTAACAGCTGTGATAAATGCCTCTCCTCGTTGTTCAAAACTTTGATACATATCCCAACTCGCACACGCTGGTGATAATAAGATAATATCATGTTCTTGACTAAAATCATAAGCTTTTATCACCGCTTCATTCATGGTCTTTACTTGAACATAATGAGGAATTTGCATCTGCTTTGCTAAAGTATAAAATTTATCTTTAGTTTCTCCTAAACTCACAAGACCTTTTAATTTTTTCAGTTCAGGCTTTAATGCCTCAAACGTACTTCCCCGATCTAGACCACCAGCAATTAAAATAACCTGACTTAAATCAAATCCGGATAAAGCAGCTAAAGTTGCTAATTCATTGGTTGCTTTAGAATCATTATAAAACTTGCGTTCATTGATCATACCCACATACTGCATACGATGTTTGACACCAGAAAAAGTTGTTAATACTTGAATGATACTCTCATCATCACAGCCCATATGAGCAGCAATCAGTGCAGCAACTAAACTATTTTCTAAATTATGATCCCCTGGAAGCATCACTTGATCTGCATCAAGAAGCTTATGATTTTGAATCATAAGTCTGTTTTGATTTAAATAAGCATCGGCTTTGTGATCTATAGAAAATGTTTCAATACGAGCTTTCGTCGGATAAGTGTTGCTATTAAATATAGATTGTTGTGCTTGATTTAAAATAAGAAGATCATTATCATCCATAGCCTGTTGAATACGCCATTTAGCATCAATATATTCTTTTTTGGTCCCATGATAATCTAAATGAGCATCATAAATATTTAAAATTGCTGCAATATGAGGATGAAACGTCCTTGTTCCTAAGAGCTGAAAGCTAGAAACTTCTAAAATAATAACATCTTCACACGTTGCTTGTTGTACAACTTCACTTGCAGGAATGCCAATATTACCTGCTATATAAGCTGTTCTTGATTCATTGTGTCGCATAAAATGATGATTTAACATTTCTGCAACTAAAGTTGTTGTTGTTGTTTTTCCATTGCTACCTGTAATCGCAATAATAGGGGCTTCACTGACCTTGGAAGCAATTTCAATATCGGTATAAACAGGAATTCCTTTTTGAAGCGCTTGTTCAATAATAGATATATGATAAGGAATGCCAGGACTTTTCACACAATAAGTCATTCCATCTAATAAAGATTCTGGATGAACACCAGAAACTACAGGAATTCCTAATTGGGACAACATAACAACATCTGGATGATCTTCAGGTAATAGCTGACCTTCATTAACGATTACCTGTGCTCCTAGCTGATGTAATAATTGTGCCACACTAAGTCCTGTCTTGCCTAAACCAATAACAAGAACGTGATGCTTATGCCATGACTCTGTTGTTGTGTTCATTTTACTATCCTTCCTTATCGTATCATTTTCTAACTATTGAACTACCACTAGGCTGAAACCATAGTGGATTTCTAAGTACAGAGTTCTATCGAACTATAACTCAATCTCAATATCTATACCCTATTATTTATAAAGAATCCAAAGAGTTAATACTGAAGTTACCAAATTAACAATCCAAAATACTGTATCTATTTTCCACTCTGACCAACCGATCATCTCAAAATGATGATGAATTGGACTCATTTTAAAAATACGTTTTTTCCATAACTTATAAGAAGTCACTTGAAGCATTACACTGAGCGTTTCAATAATATAGACAAAACCAATTAGTAATAATGTCCATTCTTGTTCTAAAGCAATAGAGATAGCTGCTAACAATCCACCTAAAGCTAAAGAACCTACATCTCCCATAAAGATCTTTGCTGGCTTTTTATTATATACAAAAAAGCCTATTAATGCACCTACTGTTGTCAAACAAAGTAATAAAATACCGATCTGTTGTTGTTTCCAAGCAATAATAGCATACGTTCCAAAAGAAATAACACCTAAACCTGATACTAATCCGTCAATGCCATCCGTTAAATTTACAGCATTAGAAAAACCTACTAACCATAAAATAACAAAAACAATAAACCAGCCACCTAAATGCCATGTTATATTGCCTGGCAATACAATCACTTTAGGTAATTGTTCATAATGATAAACCATATAAAAAATTAGTGCACCAACAATTTGTCCTAATAATTTTTGTTTTGCATTAAGCCCTAAATTTCTTTTTTTAAAGACTTTTATAAAATCATCCAAAAATCCTAATAAGCCATATAATAACATCACAATAAGAAGAACAATCAGCGTAGGTGAAAAAGCGTGTTGCCAAAAAGCAGTAATTAAAGTCGATATAAAAATAGCCCCTAAAAATACTGTCCCTCCCATTGTCGGTGTACCTGATTTTACTTGATGCCAATTAGGTCCTTCTTCACGAATCGTCTGTCCGTGTTTTTTCATCGTCAAATAACCGATAAATAAGGGCATTACTGCAATAGTAAGCCCAAACCCTAATGCTATTGGAAAGAAAACTTCTGTCCACTCCATAATTTCATTCCTACCCTTCTCAATATAACCATTATTCTTCTATCTCATCATTGATGGTTTCTAAGTCTAATGCTTTTTTCAGTAATGTACTTGATAGTTGTGCAATATTTTCTGTTACTGTACCCGATTCAATACGAGACGGTCTTTTCAATGTCACATACATAATATATTTAGGATCTTCAGTCGGAGCAATCTGAACAACTGAATATAAATAATTTAAATCTCCTGATGTATAATTCGCTCCGTACTCTGAAATTTGTGCTGTTCCTGTTTTTGCAGATACAGAATATCCCTCAATACCATAGGCTGTTCCTGTTCCAAGTAATTGATCTTCAACAGTACCTCGCATCATCTCTAACGTTTCATCAGCAGCTTTTTGAGAAACTGGCTTTCCTACTACTGTTCGATTAATCTGTTCAATATTTTCATCATCATACTTAATTTTTTTGATATACTGTGGTTTTAACATTTCCCCATGATTTGTTAACATCGTAAAACCTTGCATCATTTGAAAACTCGTCACTAACATTGCTTGACCATATGCACTTGTTGCAATATCAAAAACATTATCTGTATTCGGCAAACTTCCTGGGCTTTCATGAGGGAGTCCAGAATCTGTCGATGAGCCAAAACCAAATTTTTCTAAATAATTAATCCAATTTTGCTCACCCATTCGTTGTTCTAATAAAACCATACCAACGTTACTTGAATGGATTAGCGCTTGTTCAAAGTTCAGGGGTCTTTTCCCCACTTTAGCATAGTCAAAATCTACAACTTGACCATCATAAAAATCCATTTGTCCTGCAGTATAATACTCATCTTTTTGAAAAACACCTTGGTCAATGGCAGAAGCAACTGTAAATACTTTCATTGTTGATCCTGGTTCATAAGGATTTTGAATCAATAAATTAGCCCAAATACCAGGTGTCTCCTCATCTTCTTGTAATCCTTCACGTGTTTCTGGATTAAACGAAGGACGCTGTCCAGCCGCTAAAATTTCACCACTTTCAGCTGCTACTAACATTGCTGTAATATTTTCCGGTTGCGTTCCTAAATACAGTTGATCTAACAACTCTTCTAAATCAAGTTGTAATTTTGTATCTAAAGTGGTATAAATATCAGC
>JASLFJ010000038.1 GCA_030150665.1 Enterococcaceae bacterium | reverse complement strand
CTGGGGTAACACGAGTTCTTGCACTAGATCTTCATGCGGTACAGATTCAAGGATTTTTTGATATTCCTGTTGATCATTTAATGGCAGCACCACTGCTTGCTGATTATTTCATTGAAAATAATATTTATGGTGATGATGTTGTTGTAGTTTCACCTGACCATGGTGGTGTAACACGTGCTCGTAAATTAGCGGAATTTTTAAAATCTCCTATTGCGATTATTGATAAAAGAAGACCTAGAGCAAATGTTGCAGAAGTGATGAATATTATTGGTTCTGTTGATGGAAAAATTTGTGTTCTGATTGATGATATTATTGATACAGCAGGGACAATTACGCTTGCTGCTAAAGCATTAAAAGAGGCAGGAGCTCGTTCAGTATATGCTTCTTGTACCCATCCCGTGCTTTCAGGACCTGCTTTAGAACGTATTGAAAATTCTCCTATTGAAAAATTAGTTGTAACTGATTCGATTAAATTATCTGAAGATCGTCGTTTAGATATTTTAGAAGAAGTTAGCGTTGGAGAGTTGATTGGAGATGCTATTAAACGCATTCATGAAAATAAACCAGTCAGTCCTTTATTTGAAACAAGACATTGTATAAAATAATAAAAAACTTCTATTCATTTTGGTGAATAGAAGTTTTTTCATAGATGATAAGATTATTAAAATGTGAGGTAAGTAGGATTTATTTAGTGTGTAGTAATATTAAAAAAGGCTTCTTTTTGTTTCCGTGTTAATTGTTTAAATGCATATTCTGCTTTTAATGCTTCTGACTTAGAGGAAAAACAAGCATAATATTGTAATTTCAAAGGATGTCTTTGATGGACCCGTGTATATTTAGCACCTTTTTTTGCGTTATGCTTTGCTATTCTACGCTGTAGGTGATTAGTATATCCGGCATAATAGGACTGATCAGCACACAATAATACGTAAAAATAATGGATTTCTTGTTTGTGTCGTGATTTATGTTTCATATCAGTTAAAACTGCTTAAATATTTCTTGCATACGCTCTGTATACGTATTATTTTGTTTAAATACAATTAGCGGAGGAAGTACAATTAATCCATTTATTTTTCCATATTTTATGCCTTCAATTAAAACAATATTAGCTTCTTTATGCGATTTAGGATATACCCATTGAATACGTTTAGGTATCAGATGATGATTAATCATATATGTTATAATTTCTAAGAAGCGTTCTGGACGATGAACCATAAAAAAATGGCCTTTCATTTTTAAAACATCACTAGCAGTTTTGATCACTTCATTTAATGATGTGTGAATTTCATGACGGGCAATTGCTAAGTGTTCATTAGGATTCGTTTTTGGATGATAATCTGCTGTATAATAAGGTGGATTTGTAAAGACAACATCTACAGAATCTTTAGGAATATACTGTGTGAGTTGATTTAAATTATCATGAATAAATGATATTTGATGATCTAAATGATTTAAATTCACACTGCGCTTTGCCATATCAACCAGTTTTTTTTGGATTTCAATACCAATAATAGGTTGATCTGTTTTTTGACTTAAAAAAAGAGGAATAGCACCATTACCAGAACCTAGTTCAATGAATGTTCCTTGTTTAGGACATTTAATAAAATCAGCTAATAAAACAGCATCTAAAGAATAAGAAAATACTTCTGAATTTTGAATGATTTGTACAGATCCTCCTGGTAGTTGATCAATACGTTCATTGGGTAATAGCATCATATGATACTCACATCCTTTGATTAATTTAAGGCATTCTCTATAAAAAAATAAATTTTTATGCTAAAATGTTCGATATCGTTAGGTAGTTATTTGTGTGTTAATGTTAGAAATGAAGAGGGGAAAATTATGTTTTATCGATTTATTAGAGCTGTTTCTCGTATTATTGTATTTATATTAAATGGAAAAGTACATACCGTCAATAAAGAAAAATTACCGCAAGAGCAAAACTATATTTTAGTGGGTCCTCATAAAACATGGTGGGATCCTATCTTCTTTGCTTTAGCTGCCTCACCTAAGTGTTTTGGTTTTATGGCAAAAGAAGAATTATTTAAAAACCCGATTCTAAGATTTATTTTAACGCATGCTAATGCATTTCCAGTAAATAGAGACAATCCTGGTCCTAGTGCATTAAAAACACCTGTAAATATGTTAAAGAAAACATCTTTAAGTTTAATCATGTTTCCAAGCGGTACAAGGTCTTCTGATGAGTTAAAAGGAGGGGTTGCAGTGATTGCTAAACTGTCTAAAGTGCCTATTGTTCCTGCTGTTTATGAGGGCCCTGAAACTTTTAAAGACTTATTAAAACGCAAAAAATCAACGATATATTTTGGAGATCCAATTGATATATCAGACATAAAAAAAATGGATAAACAAGGTATTGAAGAAGTCAGTCAAAGACTACAACAATCATTTGATGACGTGAAAAATGTATATATTAATGAAGGAGCTTAAGTAAAATGAATATATCTGAGTTTGATTTTCAACTACCAGAAGCATTAATTGCACAAACCCCTCTGAAAAATCGAGATGATTCTCGTATGCTTGTTGCATATAAAGAACAACAAAAAATTATTGATGATCAGTTTAGTCATATTGGTTATTATTTAAAGTCAGGGGATGTGCTTGTGTTAAATAACACACGTGTATTGCCTGCCAGGTTATTTGGTGTGAAATCAGAAACAGGTGCTAAATTAGAAGTTTTATTATTAAATCAGTTAGATGGAGATCAGTGGGAAGTCTTGATTAAACCAGCAAAAAGAGCAAAGGTAGGCACAAAAATAGATTTTGGTGAGGGGTTATTATTAGCAACTGTAGTGGCGGAAAAAGAACATGGTGGAAGAATTGTTGAGTTTAGTTATGAAGGTATTTTTTTAGAAATTTTAGAACAACTAGGAGAAATGCCACTTCCACCGTATATTAAAGAGCAGCTGGAAGATGCTAACAGATATCAAACCGTTTATGCAAAGGAAAATGGTTCAGCAGCCGCTCCTACTGCAGGTTTGCATTTTACAAAACAACGCTTACAACAACTTCAAGAAAAAGGTGTTGAGATCCATTTTATTACCTTACATGTTGGTTTAGGGACATTTAGACCGGTTAGTGTTGATAATATTTCAGAACATGAGATGCATTCAGAATTTTATGTTATCTCAAAACAAACAGCAGAGGCAATTAATTGTGCTAAACAGGAGGGTAGACGTGTATTTGCAGTAGGAACAACATCTATTAGAACATTAGAAACGGTAGGGCAAAAATTTAAAGGTGTATTAAAAGAAGATCAAGGCTGGACAGATATTTTTATTAAACCAGGTTATCAATTTCAAATTGTTGATGGTTTTTTAACTAATTTTCATTTACCAAAATCAACTTTAGTTATGTTAGTTAGTGCATTTTTAGGGACAGATTTTACTTTGAATGCTTATCAGCATGCTATTAAAGAAAGATATCGATTCTTTAGTTTTGGTGATGCGATGCTTGTGTTAAATTAATTATATTTGATAAGTTATATTTCGATAAAAAAAATGTATTCTTGTTTATGAACAAGAATACATTTTTTATAAGGATAGGTGCACTTGTTCTTGAATATACTTTGGGATCATCTCTTTGCTTACATTTCCAATACTATAAAAAAATATCCTTTAAAAAGTATATGCTAATGCTTGTTCTCTTAACTAAATACAACTCAAAAAAAAGAATTAACTTGGATAGATTCGTTTTGCAAAGAGTCTTAAAGGAGAAGGTCCTATTCTTAGTGCAATCATCAGACGTCATCCCAGTAAAAAATATTTTGTAGTTATTCTTGTAAAAATCGAGGTACAACCATTAGAAAAACAGATGCTTTTACGGATATAGATGTCTGTTTGAAAGATTTTGCGATGCTTTCAGATGGAACTGTCTACGCTAATCCTAATTTTTTCAAAAATTAGAAGAACAATTAGCAAAAGCACAACGTATTCTTTCAAGATGTAAGAAAGTGAAATAAGCAGCGTATTAAATTTGCTCGTCTTCATGAAAAAACAAACGCTAGACGTGATTACTTGCATCAAATCTCTACCAAAATCATTAAAAACCACGATATGATGGGTATTGAAGCTTTGTAAGTATCTCACTTAGGTTGCGTAAATGACAGTGTCTTAATGTCATACCCATCATGACCGAGATATTAACGCAAGTTTAAATTTTTGCAAGAAACCCTTGCGATTAACCTTAGTACGGAGATAGCCTAATCAATTAGAGTTTAATAGCACGCTATACTTAGAAATAGCTTTAGCCTAGTGGTAGTTCAAACTAAATATATAATAATATTATTTGATTGTAGCTGCTAATATCATAGATAATATCATAAGAGCTAGCACAGTTAAAAATAAATAAAACTCAATTTGTTTCATTTTTTCTAGAATTTTTTGTTTTTTTAAAGTTTCTTTATTTTTATACTCTTTCTTTTTTCTAGGGCGCTTGTTGTTTTTGTGCCGTTGTTTTGGGGCCACAATAAACCTCCTTCGTTTCATTTTATGTCTTTTGATAAATTAATTGTATAAGTTCATCATTTGTAATTGATTCATCAAAAATATGTGTTTGATTTATAACAACAGTAGGAACA
>JASLFJ010000136.1 GCA_030150665.1 Enterococcaceae bacterium | reverse complement strand
GGTGCTATTTGTCCGCACACATCATCAATACCACTACTTACCGCAGGAACATAAGTACTCATTAAAAATGCCTCTTCTACAGTTGCCATATTCCAATCAACAACATTATAAACTGCTTCTTTTAACTGTAAAATACTTCCTGCTAAATTACCACTTTGTAGCCGTGCTGTTCCCTTTTCAACAGTAACTGGAAACTCACCTAACATATAATCCCCCTCTGGCATACCACCTGCACGCATACAATCTGTAATTAAAGCAACACGTTCAGCTCCAATAGATTGCTTCAAAACATTAGCAGCCACGGGATGGACATGTTCTCCATCACAAATCAACTCAGCATACGTCTCTTTTAATGATAACGCAGCTCCTACCATTCCAGGTTCTCGGTGATTAAAACCACGCATACCATTGTACGTATGAACAAAAACAGAAGCTCCTGCATCAACAGCTCCTTTAGCTTCATCATAAGTGGCATGACTATGTCCTAAAGCTACAACAACACCTGATGCTGTTACTTCTTGAATAAACTCTTGTGCTCCTTTGTGTTCAGGTGCTAAGGCAATTTTTTTAATGAGTCCTTGTGCTGCTTCTTGCCACACATTAAATTGAGCTAAAGAGGGTGCTGAAAAATAACTCGGATTTTGGGCTCCTTTATGTTCTTCTGTAAAAAAAGGACCTTCAAAATAAATCCCTGCAATCTTAGCCCCAGAGGTTTGTTTATAACAAGAACTCACCGTTTTAGCAACTTCTGTCAACAAAGTTGCATCTGCTGTTAATGTTGTCGGTAAAAAGCTTGTTACCCCACAAGAGACCAAACCTTCTGACATCGCTAAAATGCCCTCTCGATCATTATCCATCACATCATGTCCTAAAAAGCCATGAATATGCGTATCTACCAGTCCTGGAGCAATCCAGTGTCCTGTATAATCAAGCACTTCATCTTCTGCAGTTAGCTTAGGTTCCTGCTCTTGAAATCGTCCAAATACTCCTGTATTTAAAACCGGTAAGTATCCAGGTCCTTGAACACCACTTTTAAAATAAAATCGATCTGCATAAATATATTGTGTCATCTTATTTTCCCCCTTATCTATAATTACTACTTCTTTACGGTACAAATAACTGCTATATTTGTCAAATAATTGAATAAATAACCAATGTTTGACAGTAATTTTTATTTAATGATACAATACTTATAATCCATTTTGGGCTTTGATGTTATATTTTCTAATAAACACCCCCTCATCAACCCGATTGTAAATTCATTTAAAGGAGTTTCATTATGACAAAAAAAACATTCACCTATTTAATGGTCAGTGCTCTTTCTTTAAGTTTACTAGCTGCATGTAATCAACAAGAAAAAGAAGAGACCAATAAAGAAACTGAAAGCAGCCAAGTAGAACAAACTAAAAGCAGTAGTGAGGAAAAAGAATCACGTATTTCTAAAGAAGAACTTGATCAATTGCCATTACCACAGCTGTCTAAAGAAGTAGCTGCAGATGAAGCGCTTGTTGCTATTGAGACGAACTTTGGAACCATGAAAGCTAAACTTTTCCCAACATTAGCGCCTAAAGCGGTAGAAAACTTTTTAACGCATGTTAAAGAAGGATACTATGACGGTCTAACATTTCACCGTGTTATTCAAGACTTTATGATTCAAGGTGGGGATCCTAAAGGTGATGGTACAGGTGGTGAGAGTATTTGGGGTGAAGAATTCGTCCCTGAAATCTCTGATCAGCTATATCACATTAGAGGAGCTCTAGCTATGGCAAGAACAGGACTTCCTGTCGATCAACCTTCTCAAGGCAGTCAATTTTATATTGTACAAAATGATAAAGATCAACAAATAACGATCGATCAAGCAGGCAGTGATTCTGAATTTAAATCAGAAGAGGAGTATCCTACTGCAATTTATGATGCCTATAAAGAAGGGGGCGTGCCATTTTTAGATGGTCAGTACTCAGTTTTTGGTCAAGTGATTGAAGGCCTTGACGTAGTCGATCAAATCGCAGCAACCCCTGTCGATCAAAACGATAAACCCAAAGAACCCGTAACAATTACACATATTGAAATTTTAAAAGAAGCTGAATAAGGAGAGATTTGATGACAGAAGATGTTTCCAAACGTTTAGAAACAAAAATGTCAGGCCAACCCCAGCTACGTCCTAAAGAACAAGCTTGCTATTTAGGCAACTTTAGAGAACGTGTATTACTTGTCTTTTCTTTTGATAAGATCCATCAACTCCAACAAAAAACACAAATCAAAGCATGGCTACAAGCATATCAAGATTATCAACTCTATATTAATAGTCATCTTAGTCCTAAAATTCAAACGCAAGCGGTAAGTTTAGCACAATATTTATCATGTCCTTTTACCATTGTAGAACAACCCAACACACAAGAGGCTTATGCTATAGTCATTGCGACATCTTATGCTGTAAATAAAGAACAAATCACATTACCTCTACCTGATAAGTCGCATCCAGCTGAGCCAAAAAAAGAAAAACATCGACTGAAAAAACTATTTCATAAATCTTAATATAAAAAAAGCATGATCTTTATATAGATCATGCTTTTTTTGATGGTTCTTTATTTTTTAACAGCAGGGCCTAAAGAATCAATACGCCAATATCCTTGATCCCAAACTACTTGAGCTTCTGGATAACGATACGTCTCTGTTTTTGTTGAACTCTTACCATCTGGTGTTGTATACACAACATAATACGTAATCTCATAAGTAACTTGATAACGTCCTCCAGAATAAGCAGATACTTTAATCATCTGCATATCCATCGTCATTTGTGTATATCCAGGTTCTTGATGATACGCTTCAATTTGTGCTAGCACTTCATCATAAGCTTTATTTTGTGATCCTCCTACAAAATAACTAGCTAACTCTGACTCTCGCTCTGGATCTTGCGCAACACCGACAGGGGTTTGTCCTACAGATTGTAAGACTCCATACATATTTTGTAACATCCACTGAATTTCAGAAGGTCGTGACACAGGTTGCCACTGAGTATTATCTACGGGACGATTCGGTCTTGGAAGGACTTGACTTAAATCTGTACGCACATAAGGATCTTCTAAGCCATAATCTCCTGATACAACAACCCCTGGCGAAGGACTCGCAATAATCGGTCCTCCAGAAGTATCTTCAGACGCTAAAGGTAGCTCTGATGTCTGATCTGTTGGCGTATAAGTATCAACCGTGCTATCAACTGAACTCGGTGCTACAGGAGTTGACTCTGACGTTGTTGTTTGCTCTGAGGCAACCGCACTTGAGTTTTCAGTCTCATAAGATTCAGATGGTGGCACTGCAACCGTAGGTGGTACCTCGACTTTATCTACACTTGTTTTGGGTGCAGACAACTGTTTTAATTTCAAATGGAACTGCTCTCCAGAACCACTTCCTTGAACAACTCCTGTATATTTCTGCTCAATATGCTCTACATCTCTTGCACTGTCTGCTTTAAAAGTCTTAACAACATCTACATGATATTCTAACTTGGCCAATGATTTTTTCGTAGATGTTACAGAAGTTAATGATGGTGTAAAGCTGACACTTGCTAGTGTCTCATCATTTCTTAAACGCTCAATCATATTTTTTATTTTTTGGTAAGAAGCATTTTTCTCACCATCGACAAAAAGAGCGGCAACTTCTGAACCATCTTTATCTTCATTAACAGCTGCTTCTACTTTTTGATATAGCTCTGTTAAAAATGCATCTGTAATCTCATTAGTAATTAAATCTGCAAAAGTAAGTCGATAGTTGGCTTCTGGTTGTTCTGGAATAATTACTTTTGTAGAATCAACAAGATCACTACCTACTTGTTTTTTCAAGACTAACTCCATATCTTCACGCCAAGAGATCGGGCCAACGTGTGCTTTTCCTTGTTCTAAAGCCCCAACTTTTTCATCATCTACATAAATATCTGCTGTTAACACATTACTTTCCACATTAAAGGAAACAGGAATTAAAGCTAGATTCACTTTTGAAAAATCTTGGGCAACCGTACGTGTTAGCGGATATGGATACTCATTTTTTAATGTTTCTTTATCTTGCGTCCATGTGGCATATAACTGATATTTCCCTGGAAGTAGCGGCGTAATGGTTGCTTCAAAAGGAGCCTTATCAGCAACCGCAATCTCTTGATCATTTAACATAATTTGTGCCTGTTCTTTATTCGTCTCAACAGTCACTGATAATGGTCGCATCACCCACTGATACGTTGGGAATAAGAAGAACTTTTTAGGTCCTAATTGATAATAAATATCCATTTGATCCGAAGGCTCATTAGGTTTAGCTTGTTCTAAAAATTGCGATAACTCTTCAATATAAGTCTCATCTTCATCTAATAAGCTGACAAACGGTTGAATATTTTCCGAAGTCACTTGCATCGCTTGATCTTCAACAATCAATTGTTGACTGATTTGTAATGGATCTTTACTATCTAATACCGTTAAGAAGCGATCAATCTGGGCTTGCGGAGCATAATAACGTGTTCCTGAAGCATAACCAACACCCCCTAAGATCACTAAAATAGCTGCTGTTAATAACCACTGTTTTTTGCGATTTTTCTCTTTTTCAGGAGGAAGTAACGCTTCAGCATCTTCTACTAACTGCTCAACAAGTGGATCTTGTTGTATCTGTTGATCATCAGTCGATGTGGATTGCTCTTGAGTCGTTTCTTGAAGTGATTCTTGTGATTGCGCTTGTTGTTCTTGTTCTAACCTAACATCTTCATCAGATACTTCTGATGATGTTGATTTTTTCTCGAGTTTTTCCGACTCAATCGTTACCGTTTTTGGCAATACGCTCTCTTGCTCTTTAGGTACTACTTCTGGAGCATCTTCTAGATCATATGCTTGTTTTTCAATAATCATCGGTGCTTGTTGTTCTTGTTCTGATAAAGCAGCCTCTTCTTGTAAACTTTGTTCTTGTTTTTGTACTTTTTGGGCTTCTTTTTCAATCTCATGATGCTCTTTAGAAATAGCTTCTGCCACTACTTCATCTTGCTCATTTGATACTTTTTCATCTTTATCTTGTAACACATCATGTGCTTCTTCAATCACATCTTGTAATGTTGTTTTTGTTTCTTGTGTTGCTTCTTCCTGGCTTGGACGTTGGAATTTTTCAACAAATTTTTCTTCATGAACCGCTACATCAAGTACTTGAGGTACTTCTTTTTCTTGCAAGTCTTTTGCTTTTTGTTTTTCCTGTTCTTGTTTTAGTTTTGGAGTTGATTTAGGCTGGAACCACTGGAACAAGCCTTTTTTAGCATCTAGATCTTGAATTTCTGCAATCACTTCTTCTTTTTGTTTTGCTTTTTCTTGCGTTAATTTCGAAGCTTCCTCTTGAGATCTTAGCTTTTTAGGATCAAGTTGTGGCACGTCATCTTCTAACTCTAACATTTCAACACGATCAAAGGTATTTTTACGTTCAAAAATAGGTTGATCATGATTGGAAGTGACTACTGTAGGTGCACCTTTTTTCATGTTTTTCTGCTCAGATGAGGACTCTGAAACAGAAGGGGTTACGGCTTGTAAGGCATGACCACATTCTTCACAAAATTTTGCTTGGTCACGATTCATATGTCCACAATTGGAACATTTTTTCATGAAACAAACTCCTTTCTCATACTTAACATCACTATCTATTTATCTGTTTATCGTCTATATTACTTAGAATAATTCTAAATGATAGAATCATGTTTTATTATATCATACTTTTTACATTCCATGACGCCCGTTTCTTGCTTTTTATCAAGAATCATTCATATCTTTAAATCAATGATAAATAGACAGTAACATCTTCTTTTCGATAAGTTTCATCATGAACCGTAACGACTACAAATAAATT